>JBPCND010000330.1:0-21239 GCA_051001655.1 Nocardioides sp.
CGGGCCTTCAAGGACTCCGGGGCTGTCATCGCCGCGCTGGCGCCCAACTTTGCCGCAGCGTCTCGCAACTCGCCGACCTCCTCGCAGCACACCGGGCATGCTTCGAGGTGCCCACGGAACAGGGCCATCTCCTCGGCGCTCAGGGCGTCGATGGCATACGCGCCGGAAAGAGTGTGGACTTCGGTGCTCACTGCGCTCCCTCCAGACAGTCACGCAGCCGGATCAGTCCGTCGCGCATCCTGGTCTTGATCACCGGGAGGGGTTTCTCCAGGAGAGTCGCCACCTCGTTGTAGGTGTAGCCGTTGAAGTAGGCCAGCCGCACCGACTCCAGCTGGAGGTCGGTCAACGTCTCGAGGCACCCGCGCACGTCATCGTGCTCCTCGGCCACGATGACCGCGTCGCCGGGTTCGTCATGAATGACGGCGTCCGGTGCGCCCTGCTGATCGCTCCGTTTGGCGGCCTCGTTGCGGCGTACGGCGTCGACCGCGCGTCGATGGGCGATCGTCATGACCCAGGTCTTGGCCTTGCCGAGACTCCGATCGAAGCGAGCGGCCTTCCTCCACACCTCGAGGAAGACCTCCTGGGAGACGTCCTCGGCCCGAGCCGGGTCGCGGACAACTCGTCGGGCCAGGCCGTAGACCGAGGCGGACAGCGCGTCGTACAAGCTCTCGAAGGCCTGAGCGTCCCCCCGGGCGACCCTGGTCAGGAGCTGGTCCACATCGACGCCGCCGGAGGACGGAACGAGGCGAAGACCAGCATCTGCCATTCCTGCCTCCTTCGCGTTACCAATCCATTTCATGCCTCTGAGCGTAGTTCGCCCGGAACAACCGGCGGGATTGGTCACGCCGGGAACTTCTTGTCGTCGTGCCCCGCACCGAGCTCGATAGGCGACCCAGGGGGTCGTCGGCGAGACTGCTGTTGAGACCACGCCACTTTCAAGCACAGCCTTCATTCTGACGCGCTTCCGAGCGATTCCAGCGACGGAATCAGGGCTGTGCGCGAATGTGGCGGCGGAGCCAGCCGCACGGCCCGCTCTCGCTGACCGCGATTTCGTTGCCGGGATGGCGCGCTGCTAAAGTTCCCCACGCTTCATGCGCGCCATTAGCTCAATTGGCAGAGCAGCTGACTCTTAATCAGCGGGTTCCCGGTTCGAGTCCGGGATGGCGTACCGTCCCCGCAGGTCAGGCCACATCACGTGGCTTGGTCGTGGGCTCCCGGCCAGCGGGGCCCGGCTCGCCAGCCGTTGTGTCAACAGCTCCCGCTCGGGCGTGCGCGGTCCGACAAGATCGTGCTTCGCATGCGAACCTTTCCTCATGAAGCTTGAGCCAGCTCGGCAATGAGCCGTGCCAGCGAGGGCATTACATACTCCTCCCCAGGCGTGGTCCAGGTGAAACATGGCGGCGCTGCTAGATCACTGCCTTCAGGCGGTGAGGTGACTGAGACGATCACTTCGCCCGGTGCCATTCCGGCGTCACAATTGCCACAAATCGTCGCGGCCACCGTGCTCGCGTCGGTCTGGACCCGTCAGACGGGCAAACCGCAGCGAAACGGCCCGCCAACCGGCGTGTCGGACCGGTTTGCCCGTTCGGGGGGTCCCCTCGGCATCCCCGGACCTCGACGTCGGCCCGGCAGCAGCGATCGCCGACACAGCGGCCTTCTACGACTCCCCGGTCGGTCGGGCATGACGCGGGGCAAACGCGTCATCGACAAGGCGTCCCGCCTGGGCGAAGTCGCTCCCTGACCGTGGTCGGCCGTGGCTCGCATCATGCTCTCGGCCGGACGGAGTCCTAGGGGCATGCGGCTCTCAACCAGAGACCGCAACCGATGGAAGGACATCTCATGAACATTCGCCGCAAGAGCGCCGTGCTCGCTACCTCTGCCCTGATTCACCGGGGCGCTCGGAGCTCCCGCGCAGGCACAACAGGTAGACCAAGACGGCCTGGTGAACGTCAACGTGGGTGACGTGAGCATTCTCAATGACGCCAGAATCGGCGTCGTCGCCCAGGTCGTTGCGCAGATCTGCGGGGTCAAGGTCGGTCCGGTGGCCGTGCTCGGTCACGCCGTGGACCGCAGTGGGGCGACCCGCACCGTGTGCCAGTCGGACCAGGGCCCTGTGACGATCAGTCAGAACTGACCCCCGGGGCAGTTCTCGGGCAGCGCCTGCGTCCCGCCGACCTTCGGGGAGGTGGGCGCAGGCGCTCCACACCCAGCCGTACCTGTCACCCACGTCGGGTGCGGCGGTATGGTCGAGGCTGCGGCTACGGCTTCCGTCGCCGCCTAGCCGGCTCTGGGAGTGGATGGTGTCAGTGCACGACGCCCGACCAGAAGCAGCGCCAGACGACGCTTCCATCGTCGAGCTTGTGCCCATGTTGCGCAAGATCGTCGGCTCCCGGATCCGCGACCCCCATGTCGTGGATGACCTTGTGCAGGAGACTCTCGCTCGGGTGATCGAGGCGCACGCCCGGGTGGAAGGCGACTCGCTGGCGCCGTACGCCGCCGTCACAGCACGCAACCTCGTGGCGTCGTTCGCGCGACGCAATGACCGAGCCAGAGAAAAGGCTCACCTGCTCGCCGATGTGGACGTCTCCGAACCTCCGGGAACCGACCTCCTCAGGAAGGAGGAGAGCTTGCTGGTCGAGGCCGCGCTGGCCCGGCTCCCTGCCGCTGAGCGTGACCTGCTGGTGGCTCATGAGGTTCGGGGTCAGGACACCAAGACGCTGGCGGCACACCGGGATTCGACCCCCGGCGCGGTCGCTGCCCAGCTGGGGCGGGCACGGGCCAAGCTGCGTGTGGAATACCTGCTCGAACAGGAGCATGTCGAACCGACGAGTGATCGCTGCCGCCCTGTTCTGCGAGCTCTGTCCGCAGGCGACCGACGCCGACAACGAGAGCTCGACACCGGTGGACACCTTCTCGAATGCGAGAGCTGTGCGTTGATCAGCTCCAGCCTTCTCGATCGCCGAGTGACTACCACAGCGGAGAGCGAGATACGGGTGGCGATCACCAGGGACGCCGACGTGGTGACGGCGCGGCAAAGAGGTCGCGGGGTTGCGGCGGACCTAGGGTTCACAGCAACTGAGCTGACGCTGATCGCGACAGCGATCTCTGAGATCGCCCGAAACATCGTGAAGTTCGCCGAGCGCGGCGAGATGCTGATCAGCCTGGTGACGGAGAGCGGCCGCCGAGGCATCACCGTGGTGGCCCGTGACGTCGGCCCGGGGATCGAGGACCTGGATCAAGCCATGCGGGACGGCTACAGCACCTATGCAGGACTCGGATTGGGACTACCGGGGGCAAAGCGGCTGATGGACGAGTTCGACGTCGTGACCGAGGTGGGCAAGGGGACGACGGTGACGATGACGAAATGGCGATGACCCGCGAGGGATGAATAGTTTGTTCGACGACACGACGAGGTGAGGCGACAATGCAGGAGACAGGGCAGGATGAGGTATCCACTGAAGGGGCGCAGATGGGAGACCGGGGCGGTTTCATGCTCCCGGAGCTCGTCGCCCACCTGCGTGAGAACCGGAGCGCGCTTCGACAAGAGTGGGCGTCCCGGATCACCGACGCTCATCTGCTGTCGTCCATGACGTCGCAGGAGGTGTTCTCCGAGGCGACCTCTGTCTACGACAACTACGTCGAGGTTCTGGAGACAGGGAGCGTCGAGGAGCTGAGGCATTACGCGCGGGACCTGTCCGAACGCATCATCCCCCGCGGCGTTGAAACCCATGAGGTCGTGGGAATCGTTCTTCTGCTCCGAGATGTCCTGGCTCGTTCCCTGTTCGAGAAGTACCAGAAGGACTTCAACCTCCTCAACGAGGTACTCGACGCATACGAGCCCGCCGCCAACCGCATTGCGAACACGGTCGCAGTGAGCTTCGTGGACGAGCGGGAACGCGTCATCCGCCAGCAGCAGGACTCCATCTTGGAGCTGTCCACGCCGGTGCTGCAGGTGCGTGAACAGCTGCTGATCCTGCCCATCATCGGCGTGCTCGACAACCAACGTGCGCGCCAGATCACCGAGCAGCTTCTGCGGGGAATCCGGAGCCATCGCGCCAAGGTGGTCGTCATCGACATCACAGGCGTCCCTGACGTCGATGAGTCGGTGGCGAACTCATTGGTGCAGACCGTTGATGCCTCACGGCTCATGGGGGCCGAGGTCATCATCACCGGCTTGTCCTCCGACATCGCGCAGACGCTGGTCACCATCGGAGTAGACCTTTCCAAGATGCGCACCGTCGGCGACCTCCAGGGCGGAATCGAGGAAGCTGAGCGTCAGCTCGGTTTCAGAGTCACCAGGCAGAGCGATGCCCAGCATTGAGCAGGGAGGCGCGACAGAGCCCCTTCGGGTCTCGATACTGACCCAGTGGCAGTACCTCATCGTCTCGATCCACACTGCTCTCGATGACGGTCAGATGGTCCGGTTGCAGCGAGACCTCATCGATCAAGTGGGTCGACAGCGTTCGCGCGGCATCATCGTCGACCTGTCGACACTCGACGTACTGGACTCTTTTGCAACGAGAACACTGACGCAGCTAGCGCATGCTGCGCAGCTTCGAGGGGCCGTCACCGTCGTTGTCGGCATCGCCCCCGAGGTGGCCATCGCCATGACGCAGCTCGCTCTGCACATGAACTTCTTGCACACGGCCTTGGACCTGGAGGAGGGCCTTGCCCTGCTGGGCGAGCTGACCGGAGCGGGCAAGGGCGTCCCGTCGCAAGGCAGGAGCCACGACGATCAGTGACCAGGTGACCCTGCTTCGACAGGACTACACCCCGCAGTTCCTTGCCTATCTCAGCCGACAGGACGAGGTAGGGCTGCGGAAGGCCTATGAGCTCGGGCGGAATGCGATGCGCCGGTCAGTCGGTCTCCTTGATCTGGTCCGCGTCCATAACGAGGTGTTCCTCGAGGTGATGGCTACCACCAGGACTCCCGAGTCGGCGCAGGACATGGCCCGAGCGGCGTCTGCATTCTTGATGGAAGCACTCGGCTCTTTCGAGATGGCCCAGCGTGGGTTCATGGCTGTGGGGATGCGGTCGGAACACCGACAGCGCGACACCGGCCGCGACCAGTAGGGCAAGCACTGACGAGACGCGGCGCGCGGGCCACGTCATCCAAACGGGTGCGGGGAGTCCTACAGGTCATGGATCTCTCCAAACGGCGCCCACGTTCTCATCCGAGCGGTCGTCGCGGCCGGCTGACACACGCGTCTGAGACGCCGACAGCACGGTTCGTCCTCGACAAACGAGTGGTCCGAGGGTGCACGGTAGTGACTCTGGGAGGCGAACTGGACCTCGGGGTCACCGCAGAGCTGCGACGGGCGCTCACCAGGTTGGCGTCGGCAACGCACCCGCATGTCGTGGTCGACCTCAGACTGGTCGACTTCATGGACTGCAGCGCATTGGGCGCGTTCGTCTGGGCCTACCGAGCGGCAAGGGCCAGCGGCGGATGTCTTCACATCGTGCCCTCTCACAAGGGGTCCGACCGCCTCCTGTACGCATCCGAGCTCGATGGGGTGTTCTGTCTCTTTGCCACCCTCGACGCAGCCACCAGCGCGGCCTGCGCACGGCACCCCCAACGGTCGTGACCAACCGGAAAGGCTGTCACTGAGCGCGGCTCCGATGCCGCTCAGCTCGAGGACCGCAGAGATCGAGCCGGGAGCGGCTGTCGGCCATCAGAGGTGTTCGGTCAGACTTAGCCGATGGCACCGGACTCACCGACCTTCCGACCTTCGGGTGCTGCGGCACCGGTCGAGCTCATCGTGGTCCGGCACGGTCAGTCGACGTGGAACGTGGAGTCCCGGTTCACCGGACAGGCCGACCCGCCCTTGTCGGAGCTTGGTCGGGAGCAGGCGTCCGATCTTGCTCGGAGATGTGCAAGTCTGCCGATCGACGCCGTGGCGGCCTCCGACCTCGTGCGTGCCTCCGTTACGGCCGCTGTGGTTGCCGACGAGCTGGGCCTGTCACCACCGGTCCTCATCGGGTTGCTTCGCGAGCGGTGGAGCCACACGATGCAAGGGCTCACCCGACAGGAGATCGAGCGACGGTTCCCCGGACAGCTCGCTGCGTGGCGGGAGGCACGCGAGCTGTCGCTTCCGGGCGAGAACGAGGCCTACGACGAGTTCGCCGACTGGTTCGCCTGCGGACTCGATCCCGCGGCGGAGCACGGTCGGCGGGTCCTGGTCGTCGCCCACGCGGGTGTGTTCGTCGTGCTCGACCAGCTCAGTGACACCACAGGCGGAGGACACGTAGCCAACGCCGAGGGCAGACGGGTCCTCGTCTCCGCAGGGAGCCTCGCCACGATCGGGGGCTCGTTCACCTCCGGCCGGGAAGCGCTGCGGAGCGGACGCGAGGATCCCTAGTCCTGGGCAGGACACTAGCCGACGGTGAACACCGCCGACAGCACATGTCGACGCCGCTCGGCCAGGTCGATCATCAGTCGGGGAGCCTCGTGCAGGTCGACTACGTCGGTGATCAGATGCTCCCGGATCTGCTCGCCGCGGGCCCTCAGCAGACGGACGGTCTCGGCGGACAACCTGTGCCGGTCCCACATCGGGGACGTGCCGCGTGGAACGCGGCCGATCTGCGCAGATCTGAGTGTCAGGCCGTTGTGGTGGAACTCGTTTCCCAGTCGTACGGCGTCGGCGCCGTCGGTGTAGAAGGCCAGGTCGATCACCGTTCCTTGGGGACGCAACGACCGCAGTGCCGTCGCCAGCGCGGACGACCGCCCCCGGCACTGGAAGACGACGTCCGCGCCGTGGTCGGCCGGACCGTGCCGCCACCGGGTCTTGATAACCAGCGCGGGATCTGACTCGGCGTCCAGAGCGGTCATCCCCAGCTTCTCCGCGAGGGCTCTGCGCCGGGGGTCGGCGTCCACGACGACGACCTCCTCAGCACCGTGCTCCTGCGCCATCAGCGCGGTCAGCAACCCGATGAGGCCGGCGCCGGTCACCAGCACCCGGCGACCGCGGACGCCCTCGTCGAGTCGATGGACCGACTGGCCCGTAGCGTCCGCCGCGGCATGCAAGAGGCCATTGGCGCAGACCGGTCCGAGATGAGCGACGTAGACGCCGAGGACCGGGTCGAGGTCGTGCGGGAGTGGGACGACGTGCTCCCGAACCGGATCGCTGACGTGCGCGGTGGCATGGCCGTAGGGGGAAGCCACCAGGTCGCCGACCGAGAAGGCCTCGGTCCGTGACTCCTCCACCCGGGCGACCTCCATGTAGCCGAGGCGACGCACCGGAAAGGCAGCCGGCGCGGACGAGGGCATGAAGAGACCCAGCTCGGTGTCGAGGTGCTCGTGCAGGCCGGGATGGTCACCTTTGACGAAGGCCAGCTCCGTCCC
The DNA here is from genome assembly GCA_051001655.1 of Nocardioides sp. Classification (GTDB taxonomy): domain Bacteria; phylum Actinomycetota; class Actinomycetes; order Propionibacteriales; family Nocardioidaceae; genus Nocardioides_B. Next base: position 7,343 of record JBPCND010000330.1, read on the forward strand.
GGCGGACAGCCCGCTCGTCAGTGTCCGCAGCAGCAACCCACCCTCAGCGACGTCTGGAAGGTCCTCGAGGACCAGCTCGATCTGACCGGGTCCCAGCACCACAAGGTTCTGGCGCTTCACGGCATCGAACTTTGGAGCTGCGGGACCTGGACCGGACGGCCGACCCGAGCGGACTGCGCGATGGCACACGCGAGCCGGTGGCTCCGCAGCGCTTCGGAGTACGGCGCCCGGGTTCCCGCCCGTTCCCCACGAACCGCCTCGATGAATTCGCGGTCCACGACGCCGCGCGGGTCCTCAGCGGGGCGGTGGTGTTCCCGAGTCGTCGTTCCGGCGTCCACGACAAGGCCTTGCTCGGACATCTCGAGCGTCATCCCAGTGCTGAACATGTGCAGTCCGGCGCGATGCTTCACCCCGAGCACCGACGTCGCAGCGAACGTGGCCACCGCACCCGAGCAGAAGCGCACCGTCGCGGCCGTGGCGTCGTCGACGTCGCCCCGCTCGGCGGCTGGCTCGTCGGCTGCCTGGTCGGGCCGCGCCGCACGTCGAGCCCCGACTGCGTACACCTCCTCGGCCTCCCCGAGCAACACACGGGCGAGGTCGAGCACATGGGTGAGCTGTTCCACCACCTGACCTCCGGACCGGTCCGAGTGTGCCCACCATGCGACGGGAGGCCGCTTGTCCAGCCAGTAGCCGTTGGCAAGGACCACCGGCGAGCTCGCGATCAGCTCCGCCGCCACGGCCACCTCGCGCATGCATCGCCAGTGATAGCCGGTTCCCGTCACCACCCCCGTCTCGGCGGCAAGACGGGCGATCTCCTCGGCCACCTCGAGCCCGACCGCAAGTGGCTTCTCCACGAACAGCGGCAAGCCCCGGGCGAGCACCGCCTTCTCGGGCTCTCCGTGCGCGAACGGAGGCACGCAGACATAGACGGCATCGACCTCTGCGCCCTCCAGCGCCTCGTCGACCGACTGGTGGGCCGTCGCACCGCAGAGGCTCGCAAGACTCTCGGCCGAGTCCCTCACGGGGTCGGTCACGGCGGTCACTGCGACACCCGGGAGACCGGAGAGCACCTCGACATGCCTACGAGCAACTCCTCCGGCACCGATGACTGCCACTCGCGTGGTCATCGCGCTCATCACGCCCCCTTCTCGATCATCCGCTCGTAGAGCTGTAGGTACTTGTCGGCCATCGCCTTCGGCGTCCAGGCAGATGCAGCGGCCCGACAGGCGGAGGGGTCGATCCAGTCCACCTGCCCGAGGAACTGCGCCAGCTCGTCCTCCGTGGCGGCCAGGTAGCCGGTCACTCCGTGCTGGATCAGCGACGGCAGGACACCGAGCTGCGTGCCGATCACCGGAACTCCTCGAGCGAGAGCTTCAACCACTCCCGTCGCTCCAGGCTCGGCCCAGCGGTTCGGTGCGAGCAGCACCCGGGCGGACTGGAGCAGCTGCTCCTTCTCCGCACCGGCGACCCCGCCGATCCAGGTGACCCTGGTGCCGTCCACGAGGGGCGCGACGTGCTCGAGGTAGTAGCGGACGTCCGGATGGGCGGCCAGGGACGGGTCCCCCTCGGCGAGTCGCCGGTCAAGCTCGGCCGGGTCACCAATCCCGGCCACCGGCCCGGCCAGGCCCAGCGGGACCCCCGCCTGCAGGCAGACGCGTGCTGCGATGTCCTGGCCCTTGTCCCGGGTGATGCGTGCCAGGACGAGCGCATGGTCGCCCCGTTCCACCGACAAGGCGGGCGGCGGCGGCACCGCCAGGGGCACTACCCCGATCGTCTGGTCGCGCAGCCTGGCCGGGGCTCTGTCGAGCTGTGACTGCGAGACCGCCGCGAAACCGATCCGGCCGCCGCCGTCGAACGTGGAGTAGAAGTCGGCGTGCTTGGTCAGGTCCCAGTGCAAGGTCTGCAGGGTGGGAGGCGCCGCGTCGCCCATCGCGGAGAGCACGGCGGGCCCGACCACCTCGAGGTGGTCGTGGACGAGATCGATCTCGGGACGCTCACGCAGGGCCGAGACGACGCCGTGCATGTGCGCGTGGCTGATCCCGGAAACCTGGTTGTACGGCGCCGCCACCTGCTCGAACCGCGGCTCTGCGAGAGGTCTCACGTAGCCGTCGGCAGCGAGCTCACTCGGGCCGACCGTGGCCAGGACGACCGAGACGCCGGACCGTCGCAGCTCCGGCACGAGCGTGGCTACCACCGCCTCGATACCGCCGTACCCCGTGGGCGGCACGGGCAGCCAGGGGCCGGCATTCATCAGGACGGTGAGGGTCATGCCAATCCGGAAAGCGAACGACGCCGGTGGCGCTCGACCTCCATCATCGGGGGACGTTCGCTGACACCGACGTCACTCCAATGTGGAACGAAGCCGTCGTCGGTACGGACGAACTGGGTCATGAGCGTGGACGGCTCACCGGTCAGCAGCGCCCGCCCGTGTGCTTGCAGGCGGGAGAGCAGAGCCAGGTAGACCTGTGCCGCCATCCTGCCCAGCGCCGCGTCGCCGGAGTTGCGGTGCCGGCGACTACCGAGGTCCACCTGCGCCATACCCCGCAGTCCGATGTCCTCGAACACGTCGATCAGCATGCCGATCTCCACGCCGTAGCCGGAGACGAACGGAAGTCTCTCGAGCAGCGATCTCCGTGCGGCGTACTCACCGGCCAACGGCTGGACGAAGCCTGCCAGCTCCGGGTAATGCAGGTTCAGCAACGGGCGCGCCACGAGCTCGGTGACCCGTCCCCCTCCGGCCGGCATCACCGTGTCGCCGCTGGACAGCGGTCGGTCGTAGGACGCCTTGACACACGGGGCAGTGGGGTCCTACAAGAGAGACACGAGCAGCCCGACAGCGAACTGGGGGTCGAAGTCATGAAGGTCGGCGTCGATGAAGGCCACGACGTCCCCGGTGGTCACGTGGAGCGACTTCCACAGCGCCTCGCCCTTCCCCGGACGATCTCCCGTCTCGGGCAGGATGTCGCGTTGCGGGTAGACCTGCGCGCCGGCGTCGGCGGCCACCCGCGACGTCAGGTCCATCGAGCCCGAGTCGATGACGACGATCTCGTCGAGGAGGGGCACCGCCTCGACGAGCTCCTTGCGAAGGGAGGTGACGATGGCCCCGATCGTCGACGCCTCATCCCGAGCCGGAAGAACGACGCTGAGCCTGGTGTCACCCTTCAGCTCGGCGAGACGGTAACGGTCCGGCTGCCGACTGGTGTAGGTCCTGGAACGAAACCAGTCCTGAACCTCAGAACGCATGCGACTCCCCTCCCTCTCGGGACGCCTGACGTACCCGGCAATCCGCACCTCAAACAAGCGGGCGGTGCAGCACCGCCTCACGCACTCGGTCTCCGGTCAGTCCGAGACGTAGAAGTTTCGCTCCCACCGATGGGACCTCAACCGGCTCACCTGATCGGGAGTGAGTCGCCGGCCGTCGGTGGTGGCTGCGTTGCGTTCGACGTTGCGAACCGTCCGCATCCCCGCAATCACGGTGGAGACCGCGGGAGACTCCAGGACGTAGCGCAGCGCCAGATCGGCGGTCCGGTCGGCTGTGATCCCCAGATCCTGGTTCAGGGACTCCACGTGTCGCTCGACCTCTGTTGCTCGTTCGCCGCCGAAGTACGTGCCTCGGAAGTCGCCTTCCGGAAACTCACTGTCGGCCGCGATCCGTCCGGTCAACCCGCCTTCGTCGAGTGCCACTCGGACGATCACCCCCACGCCGTGCTCCTGGCATGCGGGCAGCAGACGCTCCTGCGGCTGCTGGTGGAAGACGTTGTAGATCACCTGGACGGTGTCGATGGCGCCGGACTCGATCAGGGCCAGCGCATTCTCGGGCTGGAAGTCGTTGATCGAGACACCGAAGAAGCGGATCTTGCCCTCGTCCCTGAGTGCGCTGACCGTCTCCAACCAGTCACCCCGACCGATCCACTCATCACTCCACACATGGAACTGGAGCACGTCGAAGGCATCGAGCCCGGAGGCACTCAGGCTCTCTTCGAGGCTCGACCGAATGTGTGACCCGGGAAACGTCTCAGCCGGGTCAAGGCCTGACGGTGTCGGAAAGGTGCCGTTCTTCGGGGGGACCTTGGTGGCCACGAACAGCTCGTCGCCGGGATGGTCGCGCACCACCTGCCCGACGATGCGCTCGCTCTCGCCATAGCCACGGGCGGTGTCGATGAAGTTCACCCCGAGGTCGATGGCCCGCTCGAGTGCTTCGCGGGACTCGTCGTCATCGGCGCCGACCCATCCGGACCCACCGATCCCCCACGCGCCGTAGCCGAGCTCAGACACCCGCAAGCCGGTGCCTCCCAGTTCGCGATACTCCATCCCAACCTCCTGTGCGAGAAGGCACGGTAACCCGCGACCGGCCGGCATCGATAGGACGAAACGGCCGCACCACTCCCTGGGCGCCGGGGATTGGCCGGGTCGGGTAGACATGGGCATGCGAATCGTCAGTGTCGGCGGTGCCCTGCCCGGCCACCGCTACGCCCAGCACGAGATCACCGAGGCGTTCGCAACGACCGTGCTGCGCGACGACGTCAACCGCGACGTTCTGGACCGGTTGCACCGCAACGCCTGCGTCGACTCACGACACCTCGCACTCCCGCTCGAGCGATACGGCGGACTGCGTGACTTCGGCGAGTCCAACGACGCGTTCATCGAGGTGGGCGTCGACCTGGGTGCGCGGGCGGTGACGGACGCGCTCAAGTCGGTCGGGCTCACCCCGCAGGACGTGGACGTGATCGTCTCGGCGACAGTCACGGGACTGGCCGTGCCGTCCCTTGACGCCAGGGTCGCCTCGGTCATCGGGCTCCGCCCCGACGTCGTACGCGTGCCGCTGGTCGGCCTCGGTTGTGTGGCGGGGGCTGCCGGCGTCGCCCGGTTGAACGACTACCTCGTCGGGCATCCCGGCCATGTGGCCGTGTTGATGGCTGTCGAACTGTGCTCGCTGACCGTCCAGCGCGACGACCAGTCGTTGCCGAACCTGGTGGCCAGCGGTCTCTTCGGTGATGGTGCTGCGGCGGTGGTCGCCGTCGGAGCCGATCGGGCCGGGGAGTTCCCGGCGGACCTGGGTGGGTCGCCTCGAGTGCAGCCGGACGTCCTCGGCAGCCGCAGCCGGCTCTACCCCGACACCGAACGTGCGATGGGGTGGGACGTCGGCGCCACCGGTCTGCGCATCGTCCTGGACGCGCAGGTGCCGGACCTGGTCCGCGACCACGTGGGTGGTGACGTGCGCGACTTCCTCGACGACCACGGGCTGCAGCAGCAGGACATCGAGTGGTGGGTCGCGCATCCCGGCGGTCCGAAGGTCCTCGAGGCCCTGCACGCCACGCTCGGCCTGGATCGGGAGGCACTCCGACTCACCTGGGAGTCGCTCGCCCGGATCGGCAACCTCTCGTCGGCCTCGGTGCTGCACGTGCTTGCCGACACACTCATCCATCGGCCACCGCGAGCCGGTTCCTACGGCTTGATGATGGCGATGGGACCGGGTTTCTGCTCCGAGCTCGTGCTGCTCCGGGCTCCGGTCGTGGCGCGGTGAGCAGCGAGCTCCTGTTCACCCTCCTGATCGTCGCGGTGTCGTTCGAGCGGGTCGCCGAGCTCGTCGTCTCCCGACGTAACGTGGCCTGGAGCCTGCGACGCGGAGGGGTGGAGAGCGGGCAGCGGCACTACGTCGTGATGGTCGGCCTGCACACCGCGCTCCTCGCCGGCGCCCTGCTCGAGGTCTGGCTGCGCCGGCCCTCGTTCGTGCCGGCGCTCGGCTGGGGGATGCTCGTCGCCGTCGTGGCCTCCCAGGCGTTGCGGTGGTGGTGCATCCGCACCCTCGGCCCTCGATGGAACACCCGCGTCGTCGTCGTCCCCGGTCTACCTCTGGTCTCCGGTGGTCCCTACCGCTGGCTGGCGCATCCCAACTACGTCGCCGTCGCCGTCGAGGGGTTCGCCCTGCCGCTGGTGCACAACGCGTGGGTCACCGCGCTGGTGTTCACGGTCGCCAACGCGGCGCTGCTGACCGCGCGCATCCGGGTGGAGGGCGCCGCTCTGCGTCGTTCGGTTCGGGCGACGGAGGTGAGCACGCGTTGACGGACCTCCTGGTGGCCGGGGGTGGTCCGGCTGGTCTGGCCACGGCCCTGCACGCGGCCCGGGCCGGTCTCGAGGTCGTCGTCTGGGAGCCGAGGCCCGAGGTCATCGACAAGGCGTGTGGGGAGGGTCTGATGCCCGGCGCGGTCGGTGCGCTCACGGCCCTTGGCGTCGATCCGGTCGGCGAAACCCTGACGGGCATCCGGTACGTCGCCGGCAGGCACCGAGCAGAGACGTCGTTCCGTGCCGGGCCGGGACGAGGCGTCCGCCGCACGACGTTGCACGCGGCCCTGCGCGCGGCCGTGCGCTCCACGGGCATCGACATCGTGCAGCGTGCCGCCCGCGACGTCCGGCAGGACGACTCGGGCATCACCGTCGACGGCACCCGCTGCCGGTATCTGGTCGCCGCCGACGGTCTGCACTCCCCCATCCGCCGCGCTCTCGGCCTCGACGGCAGGGTTGCCCCACACCGCAGATACGGCCTGCGCCGTCACGTCGGGATCGCTCCTTGGACCTCCCTGGTCGAGGTGCACTGGGCCGAGCACGCGGAGGCCTACGTGACCCCCGTCGCGCCCGACCTCGTCGGAATCGCCCTGCTGACCTCCACGCGCGGGTCCTTCGAGCAACAGTTCGCCGGCTTCCCCGAGCTGCGGGACCGGGTCGGCGCCAGTGAGCTCGGTGCGGTGCTCGGTGCCGGGCCGTTCCGACAGCGCGCACGGCGACGCGTCGCCGGCCGGGTGTTGCTGGTGGGCGATGCGGCGGGGTACGTCGACGCCCTCACCGGCGAGGGGGTCGCCCTCGGGCTTGCCCAGGGCCGGGCCGCGGCTGCCGCGCTGGCGCTCGACGACCCCCAGCGCTATGAGCAGGACTGGCACATGATCACCCGCCGCTACCGCTGGCTCACGGCGTCGCTGCTCGGGGCCTCGCGGTGGGGTCCGGTCCGGCACGCGCTCGTCCCTGCCGCTGTCGGACTCCCCGGAGTCTTCGGTGCCGCTGTCAACAGTCTTGCCGGCCCGGCGTGAGCCACATCAGCGACGCCGTCCGGTCCGGGGAGCTTGTTGTGCTGGTCGACGACGACGGCAACGCCATCGGCGTGGCGCCCAAGCAGTCGACGCACCACGTGGACACTCCCCTGCACCTGGCTTTCTCGTGCTACGTGTTCGACAACGCCGGCTCGCTGCTGCTGTCCAGGCGCGCATTGCACAAGCCGACCTTCCCCGGTGTGTGGACCAACAGCTTCTGCGGCCATCCCGCGCCCGGTGAGGACTTGCGGTCAGCCCTGCACCGGCGCGCCCGACAGGAGCTCGGCATCAGGCTCGTTGACCTGCAGCCGACCCTTCCGACCTTCCGTTACGAGGCCACGATGACCAACGGCGTCCGGGAGAACGAGATCTGCCCGGTGTTCACCGCCACGACCGCCGACGAGGTGCGGCCGGACGCCGACGAGGTGGCGGCCACCGAGTGGGTCTTGTGGGAGTCGTTCCGTGACGAGGTGCTCACCGGTTGCCGAGACGTGTCCACCTGGTGCATCCGGCAGGTCGACGAGCTGGCCCGCTGCGAGGTCGATGTCGCCCGGTTCCGCGCTGCCGGCTGGGAGGAGCTGCCACCGGCCGGCCGCCAGTCCATTTGATGAAGTGCATTCATCATGTAGTACGCTCATGATGTGGCCGCGCCGAACCGATGGACCGACGCGCTGGACCAGGTGCTGACCCTCGTCGTGCTGCTCGACGACGACATGGAGCGGGCCCTCGCACAGGTCGGCCTGACTGCTCCGCGGGCGCACCTCCTCTGGCAGCTCCTGCATCACGGACCGTCCACCCAGCGAGCCATCGCCGAGGCGATGTGCGTGAGCGCCCGCAATATCACCGGGCTCGTCGACGGGCTCGTGGCCACCGGCTTCGTCACACGTGAGCCCCATCCGACGGACCGCAGGGCAACCCTCGTGTCGTTCACCCGACACGGAGCGACGGTCGCGCAGCGCCTCCGCGAGGACCAGCGGGAGTTCGCCCGGCTGCTCTTCGGTGGCATGCCCGCTCAGCAGCTCGACGGCTTCACCGAGGGGCTGGGCCAGGTCATGACCCGGCTGCACGAGCTGGGTGTCGCGTCCGGTGAGTGAGGTTCCCCGCACCACCGCCGGCTCACAGACCCGGTCCGCCCTGGCGACCCTCCGGCATCTGGTGAGGGTGGAGGCAGGCATCTGGCGCAGCCTCGTGCGATGGGCGACCCGTCGCCCGGACACCGGTGGTGGAGCGGAGAGGTTCGGCTACGCCCAGACGGTGACTCCGGTGCTGTGCCTTGTGGATCTTCGCCTCGGCCTGCGAGCTGCCCCTGGTGCACCTGCTCTTGCCGTGGTCGACGGCGCGTGGGGTCGCCCTGGTGCTCGGCGCCTGGGGGCTGGTCTGGATGCTCGGTCTGCTGGCCGGCTACCGGATGTTCCCGCATCTCGTGGACGAGGAGCGGATCCGGGTCCGCAACGGCCCGCTGGTCGACGTCCCTCTTTCCTGGTCCGACATCGTCGACGTCCGGCCCCAGGAGCGTGACCTTCCCACGACGTTGCGCACGGTCCAGCTCGAGGAGTCCCCGGTCGGCACGGTCCTGCAGATCGGCGTCTCGGGCCGGACCAACACGCTGGTCACCCTGCGCTCCGCGACGGCGTTGCCGACCCCAGGAGGCGAGGTCGTCGCCGTGTCCGTCCGGTTCTGGTGCGACCAGCCACGCACCCTGTCGGCCCGCACGAAGGTGCACTGGCAGGGCGTCTGATCCCCCCGCCCCGGAGGTCCTTGTCCATCAGCGGTCCCGCACAATGGAAGGCACGTCGTACGCCGACCGGAAGGCACCTCATGCGGACCCTGCGACTCCTCGTCGTCATCATGATTGCTGCCCTGATAATCAGCGCGTGCGGCACCTCGGAGGAGGCCGCGCCCGGAGCCGGGACCACCACGAATGCCGCCTCGAACCAGACTCCGGACGACTCGCCGGGTGGCTCAGCGGCCGAGACGGAGTCACCGGACCGCTCGGAGTCGCCCCGGAGCCAACCGAGCCGGAGGGCAAGGGAGTCGTCGTCGAGCAGCCAGGTGTCGTCGAGGTCGAGGAACACGAGTCCGGGTTCGTCATCCTGCAGCTGCAGGTGAGCTGACATGCCGCAGATGCGCTACCGACCTCTGGGCAGCAGCGGTCTCATGGTCTCCGTCGTCGGCCTCGGCTGCAACGCCTTCGGCACCCGGATCGACGCCGACCAGACCCGGACGGTCGTCGACGCCGCGCTCGATGGAGCCTGTTGCCCTATTCCCGTTGGCCTACGGCCTCCTGACGGGGAAGTACCACCGTGGCCAGGACGCCCCCGAGGGAAGCCGGTTCGGTGCCGACAACCAGCGGCACCGGCTCGCGGGCGCCGACTTCGACCGGCACGTCAGTTTGGGAGCTGGGGGTTCGGGTACGCCATGGCTGAACCTGAGGAGGAGCCATGACAACGACTTCCATCGTCGTGATCGTGATCGTCGTGCTGGTGCTCATCGGCATCATCGCCGCTGTGGCGATGTCGGCACGAAAGAAGACGCAGGAGCGCGACCGCGACCGTGCGTCCGAGCTGAGGGAGCAGGCCGGCGCGCAGGCCGTCGGCCTGAAGCAACAGGACGCTCGTGCCCGCGAGACCGAGGCGGAGGCCGCACAGATGCGGGCTGAGGCCGAGCGGAAGTCCGCTGAGGCCGAGCGGTTGGAGTCCGAGGCGGCGGACCGGCACAACACCTTGTCAGACCAGCGCGCCAGCCACGAGGAGAATCTCATGCACGCCGACCACATCGATCCCGACGTGGACGGCTCCGACAACCGCACCTCGACCCGGAGCGAAAGCACTGCGACACAGGACGACGGCGTAGCCGTCGACGACGACGGGACCAGACGCGACACTCCGCCTCCCTCGGGACGCCAGACCTGAGGGAGAGGCGACCCGCGAGCTGTCGCGGGTCGCCGTACCTCACAGGTAAAGGCCCGTCTGACCCTCGCCCAGACGCTCCGCCGCCACCGCATGGATGTCACGTTCTCGCATCAGGATGTAGGTCTCGGCGTTGACCTCGACATCGGCCTTGTCGTCGGGATCGAACAGCACTTTGTCGCCGGCCTCGACGGTCCGCACGTGGGGCCCGGTGGCGGCGACGCGTGCCCAGGCAAGACGTCTACCTCCCATCACTGCGGTGGCCGGGATGACGATGCCGCCACTGGAGCGGCGTTCGCCGGCACTGTCGACCGAGACCAGCACTCGGTCGTGCAGCATGCGGATCGGGGTCTTGTCGGTCATGCCGAGAGCTTGCGCAGCACCAACATCGCAGCGACGAGACCGATCACGACTCCGGCTGTCTTCAGCACGTTGTCGGTGCGTGGCCGTCCGTCGGCGTCGACGTACACCGCCTTCACAGCGGCGACCTCTCGCCGAGCAACGGTCTTCGGGCTGGCGCGATAGGTCAGCTTGTCGATCGTCTCGGCGAGCCGCTGACGCGTGGCCTCGATGTCCTTCTCGAGCGAGTCGATGTTGTCGGCACCGCCCCCCTTGGCCATCTTGCCCACTGTCACTCCTCTCGCTCCGGTGCTTGCTGTCGCGGCTCAGGGTACCCACCCGCGCCGAGAGCAAGCGCGCGCGGGTCGAAACCGAAGGGCAGCTCGAGCCGGTGCTCGGCCATCAGCGCGTCATCGGTGAGGACGTCGTACGTCGACCCGTCCGCGACGATCACGCCGTCGGAGAGCACGACCGCCCGAGGGCAGAGCTCGAAGGCATAGGGCAGGTCGTGGGTGACCATCAGCACGGTGACGTCGAGCCTCCTCAGGATATCGGCGAGCTCGCGCCGGGAGGCGGGGTCGAGGTTCGACGACGGCTCGTCGAGCACGAGGATCTCGGGCTTCATGGCAAGCACCGTTGCCACCGCGACCCGACGGCGCTGCCCGAAGCTCAGGTGGTGCGGCGGCCGGTCGGCGAAGTCAGCCATGCCAACCTGGCCGAGCGCCTGGTGGACACATGCGTCGAGGGCCACGCCGGTGACCCCGAGGTTGGCCGGACCGAAGGCTACGTCGTCACGCACGGTCGGCATGAACAGCTGGTCGTCGGGATCCTGGAAGACCACGCCGACCCGCCGTCGTACCTCCGCCAGGTTCGGCTTGGTCACGGGCATCCCCGACACCGCGACCGATCCGGCACCGGCCTCCAAGATGCCGTTGAGGTGCAGGACGAGGGTGGTCTTGCCGGCGCCGTTCGGCCCGAGCAAGGCGACGCGTTCGCCTTCGTGGACATGCAGGTTCACCCCGTAGAGGGCCTGGTGACCGTCGGGGTAGGCGTAGGCCAGACCCTGTACCTCGAGCACCGGCGTGCTCACCGGCCTCTCCTGGTGTCCGGCAGGCTGCCGGTGTAGCCGCGCGCGACCATCGCCAGGTGCACGCGCTCCCCTCGCTCGTAGGAGCGGATGAACAGCGCCCCGGCGCCGCGTGCGACGACCGGCCAGTGCCGCGGGTTGCGGGCGGTGAACCCGCGCGACTCGCGGGCGATCCGCATGCGGCGCATCTCGTCGGTCACCACGTCGACGTACCGGATCATGAAGCCCATGATCTGCACGAGCTGCTGCGGCAGATGGAGACGCTCGAGGCCGGCGAGCAGGTCGCGCGGTTCGGTCGTCGCGGCCAGGGTCAGGCTGGCGAGCACGCCAAGAGTGCCCTTGGCCAGCAGTGCCCACGCCGCGAGCAGACCGGGCTCGCTGACGCTCAGGCCCAGCACCTCGGTGCGCGGCCCGGTCGCGATGAATGGCAGCAGGACAGCGAAGACGACGAAGGGCACCTCCACGAAGAGCCGCTTGAGGATGTACGGCGGCGGGACCTGACTCACCGCGACGACCACGCCGAGCACCATCAGATGCCCGGCATAGGCAGGGAACCAGTCCTTGGGCGTGGCCACGACCACGAGCACGAAGATCAGCAGGGCCAGGACCTTGAGGTGCGCCGGGGCACGGTGGACCGGTGAGTGAGCGTGGTAGTGCAGCTTGTGGCCGTGTCCGGCGCCCACCTAGTCGCCGGCCGTCGACCCGGCAGAGCTGCGTGCGTCCCGACGACCGGAGCCGTCCCGGTGGCGGACCACCAGCGTGAGACCCCCCGCCAGCGCCAGCACCAGCAGGGTTCCCACGGCTCCGGCGACTCCGCCCGAGAGCCGACCGTCGTCGATGCCTTGGGTCGCGTAGCCCGCGAACGGTCCGTCGGCTGCCGCGTGGTCGGACTCGGTCCGGGAGAAGCCCTTGTCCTGGGCGACCCGGTTGAGCCCGTCGGGATCGGCGGAGGCGTAGAAGCTGATCACGCCGGCCAGCAGCAGGGCGACCACGACCCCGACGAGGACGATCGTGCGCGTCTTCATGCGGACGGTCCCGGGGTCGTGGTGGCGGGGGTGGCCGGGTTCGGGTTGCGGACCTCGAGCGCCTTGTCGGCGAGCACCCGGCGGGCGCCGTACACGAGGTCGGGTCGGACCGAGATCACGCTGCCGACCACCAGCAAGGTGATGGCGGCCTCACCGAGCCCGATGAGCAGGTGCACACCGACCATCGTGGCAGCCAGTGCATCCAGTGGCACCGGAGCCTGGCCGCCCACGGCGTAGAGCCCCACGAAGGCGAGGGCGGCGACCGGCACCGAGGCCAACGCCGCGACGCCGGCCTGCACGGGGACGAGTTCCACTCGCTTCGGCAGCACCGCCTGGAGGCCCCGGAAGACCAGCCAGCCGACCAGGACGCCGACCAGGCCCATCAAGGTGATGTTGGTGCCGAGCGTGGTGATCCCGCCGTCTGCGAAGAGCAGGCTCTGGACGAGCAGGACGACCGACAGGCAGAGGACACCCGTCCAGGGACCGACCAGGATCGCGGCCAGTGCTCCCCCGAGGAGGTGGCCGCTCGTGCCGGCTCCGACCGGAAAGTTCAGCATCTGGGTGGCGAAGACGAAGGCGGCGACCAGGCCGGTCATCGGCACGGTGCGGTCGTCGAGCTCGCGGCGGGCACCGCGCAACGCCAGGGCGACGCCAGCCACCGCGACCGCGCCGGTCGCGACCGAGGTGGGAACATCGAGAAAGCCGTCAGGCACGTGCATGGTGCACCTCCGCTACCGTGGATCCCCATGCCGGGAGTCCTTGTCGTGAAGACTACGCTATTGCAGATCGTTCGCAATAAGGGGTTGGCCGGATGGGTCGGCTCCGGAAAGAGGTTTCGATGACCCAGACCCGGCTCGTCGCGGGAGACACCGCGCCGGACTTCACCCTGACCTCTGACACCGGCGACCAAACGACGTTGTCGGACCTGCGTGGACAGAGGGTGATCATCTACTTCTATCCGGCCGCGATGACGCCGGGCTGCACGACGCAGGCATGTGACTTCACCGACTCGCTCGACTCCCTGCGAGCCGCCGGCTTCGAGGTGCTGGCGGTCTCGCCGGACCGGCCGGAGAAGCTGGCGCAGTTCCGCGAACGCGACGGCCTGCGGGTCACGCTGCTCTCCGACCCGGACAGGTCCGTGACGACGGCCTGGGCTGCCTTCGGGGAGAAGTTGCTCTACGGCAAGGTCGTCCAGGGGGTCATCCGCTCGACGTTCGTGGTGGACGAGGACGGGAAGGTCGAGCTGGCGCAGTACAACGTCAGGGCCACCGGCCACGTCGACAAGCTCCGCCGGGACCTCGGCCTCGCCTCCTGACGCCCGCCCACCAAGACGCCTCGCGTCCGCCGGGTGTTTACCAGGGTATGCAGGCCTGTGGGAACCCCCCCCGGGAGGCAGGACCCGGGGAGGGTCCAAAATCCCCGGGGGGGTGGGGGGAGAAGAGGGGGTTGCGGCAA
>JBPCND010000331.1:0-5653 GCA_051001655.1 Nocardioides sp.
CGACGGACGTCCGCACCGACTGGACTGGTGGAGGGAGCTCGGGGGTTTGTCGAGATCAGGGATCGACCAGTGCGACGCGCCCGTCTGCGACGGCACGTGACAGCTCGGTTCGAGACCTCAGGCCGAGCTTCCGGTAGATCCGCGTGAGGTGAGCCTCAACCGTCGCAACGCTCGTGAAAAGAGCAGCTGCGACCTCCCGGTTGGTGTGGCCGGCGACAACGAGCGACGCCACACGCTGCTCGGCTTCGGTCAACTCGAGACCGTGCCCGGGTCGAGGGCGAGCCCGACGAAGCTCCTGCTGGCATCGATGTGCCCACCGCTCGGAGCCGAGCGACTCGAAGGTCCAAAGCGCCAGTTAGAGTGCGTCACCGGCCAGTGCCCGGCGGCCCGCGCGGCGCAGCGCGTTTCCTTCCACCAGCAGCGTGCGGGCCAGCTCGTAGGGCATGTCGATCCGCTCGAAGCCCTCGCGGGAGACGGCGAGCTCTGACAACGCCGAGTCCAGGTCGCCGTGCGCGAGCGACAGCAGCCCACGACAACGAGCGGCCGCCGGCAGTCCCAGCGGATGCTGGCTGGCTTCGGCTCGACGTTGGAGGTGCTCGGTCGCCACGACCGCGGAAGCCAGGTCACCGGCGTTCACGAGCGCCTCCACCGCGTCGGGTGCGACGAGGAGGATGGCGAGCTCGCGCAGGCCGTGCGTCTCGAGAAAGTCAGGCAAGGGGGTCAGGCAGGCGGCAGCGTCCTGAGCCCGTCCGTCGGCAAGTGCCACGAGTCCGATGGCATACCTGGCGGTCGCGGCGAGGGCTGGATCGGCCGTCGTGGCCGGAGAGGACGAGGCGTCGGCGACATCGTCCAGTGCCTCCTGAGAGCCTCTTCGCGCACGCAGCAAGGCACGCAAGAGCAGCGCACGGGTGCGCCAATAGCCGGGCGGTGCCCAGGCGAGGGCATCGTGCAGAAGTCGGTCGGCGTCGCTCCAACGGCCTCGGCGGATCGCCAGATCTGCTTCGAAGAGGTTGAGTCGTTCGAGGCGCGAGTCCTCACCGTTCTGCGCGGCCTGGGCGCGTTCGCGACCCAGCAGCGCGTCCGCCCCCTCCCAGTCCCCTTGCCAGAAGCGCTGGTGCGCGAACGCGACGACAGGAGAGCGGTCTCCGGCGATCCACTCGACTCCGTCTGTGGACTCGATGGCTCGCTGGAAGTAGATCTCGGCGTCCGGGTCACCGCGGTAGGTGCGCACTATGGCCGCAGTGGTGAGGGCTGTGGCCAGGACAGCGGAGTCTGAGGTGCTCTCCGCCAACGTCACGGCCGCTTCAGCCTCATGGACGGCAGTCTCGAGGTCACCCGCCCACACGCCTCTCATCCAGGCGAGTGCCGCCAATGCGCGCGCTCGCACGACGTCGTCCGACGCCGCCTCTATGACCGCCTCCTCGAGGCGCGCCACCGCGACGTGCGGCTCCTCGTCGTGCTGGACCCGGTGGATCAACGCTCGAGCACGAGACAACCCGCGCACGTCGGAGCGCAGCACGTCGTCGACCAGCCCGGATGCCTCCTGGTCCGCACCGGCGAGATAGAGCAAGTCGGCCTGGACCACGGTCCGTCGGGCATGGTCAGCGGCGTTGCCGGCCGGCGTGAGGCGCCGCGCCTGACGAGCCAGCTCGGCACCTGACTCGAGCGCACCCCGTGCCCGCGCGGCGAGTGCAGCGTGCTCGAGCAGTGCTGCTGCAGCCCCGTCGTGACCGTCCGTCGCCAACGCCACATGGCGCGCCTGCTCCTCCAGGCCGTGCACGAGCTCGCGGGCTTGCCGATGGAGATCGCGGCGCCGGCCTGGAGCGATCGACTCGTAGGCACCGGCGGCCAGCAACGGATGATCGAAACATGCTTGACCGTCCCGGATCACCATCAGTCCCGACTCCACCGCAGCGTCGAGCGCTGCCTCGCCTCCCTCGAGGAACCGAGTGAGCAGGCCCGCGTCGATCGGTCCGAGCACGGCAGCCATCTCCACGACCGGACGTGCGATGTCCGGAAGGCGGCTGAGTCGCTGGCCAACGACCACTTTCAATGCCGGCGACAGTCCGGGGGTGGCCGCTGAGCGGGCCAGCTCGAGCGCGTAGAAGGGGTTGCCCCCCGACTCGGTGTGAAGGCGCTGGAGCACGCGTTGAGGAAGGTGCGACCCAGCCCGGCGCAACACGTCGTGGCTCGCGTCAGCTGAGAGCGGCCCGACATCGAGAGTCGTGAGTCGGTCGCCCAGACCCCGTTGCAGGTCGAGCGGGTCCTCGTCGTCCTCCGCCCTGCGCCAGGTCGCGAGCAGACCGGTGGATCCCTCCAGCCTGCGGGCCGCAAAGGTGATGGCTCTCGTCGATGGGGCGTCGAGCCACTGGATGTCGTCCACGGCCAGGACGACCGGACCGCGTGTCTCCAGGACGCGGATGGCCTCGACCAGGCCCCGGCCGACAGCGTGTGGATCCAGTCCCGGCTCTGGATCGGTCCGGAGGAGCGCCGAAGCCAGTGCCCGTGCGAGGGGGTCCGGAAGCCGCGGCAACACGTCGTCCGCAACGTCGTCGAGCAGGTCGGCGAGGGCGGAGAACCCGAGCGCCAGCTCAGCCTGGACCGGACGAGCGACCAGAACCCGAAAATTGGCGGTTCGGCTCGACGCGACCGCTGCCTCCCAGAGAGTGGTCTTACCGATGCCTGGCTCGCCGCTCAAGACCAGCGCGGCCGGCCCGTCGGCCAGCCGAGCGATCCAGCGCTTCACTTCCGAGAGCTCTCGGTCCCTTCCGACGATTGCCGACGTTCCTAGCGCGCGCACGTGTGCATTCTTCCCTGAGGACACATGAGCGCAAGTGTCGGGTTTTCCCGGATGCCGCGTCGGATCCAGATCGAGACGCTGGACCTCCACAGAAGACACATCGAAAGGGACGATCATGAAACTCAGAGCTCTCACCTGCGCCGCCGGGCTTGCCGCCGGCACAGTCGCGACCATCGGCATCGCCGATGCCGGCCAGGACTCAGACACGGCGTTACTCCAGGACGTGCGTGCCGCTACGTCGCGCTACCACTCGCCCGCCCAGGCCGAAAGAGATGGCTACGTGAAGGACTCGCCGTGCGAGGCCTCGCTGGCCGGGGGGATGGGCTTCCACTACGTGAACTTCGCTCGGATCGGTGACCCGACGATCGACCCCCTCCACCCGGAGGTCCTGCTCTATGCGCCCGGACCGAGCGGGAGGGTCCAGCTCGTCGGCGTCGAGTACCTCAAGATCGATGCGGACGGCTCACTGCTCACCGACGGCGACCGTCCCTTCCTCGGCGAGGAGCCGTTCAACGGGCCCATGCCAGGGCACACAACGTCGATGCCGGTCCACTACGACCTGCACGTGTGGCAGTACGAGGAGAACCCCACCGGGATGTTCGCTCCGTGGAATCCCGAAGTGAGCTGCTGACCTCAGGAGCGACGCGCCCGCCACTCATTCGTCGAACGGCCGGACGACTTACATGTCCTGTCCATCCGCAGGTCATCTGTGCCCGGGAGCCTCGGACTGTCAGGTCGTTTCCGCGAAGGAGCAGGCCGTGCGTCCGTACCTCTCCACCCTCACCCGCCGTCCCCCCGCCGCTGTCACTGGCTCGTCCCGGGTGTCGGGCCGGCTGCTCGTCAACGTCGCACACCGCGGCGCGAGTGCTTACGCGCCGGAGAACACCCTGGCCGCCGTGCGCAAGGCGATCGCCCGCGATGCCGACGTGGTCGAGTTCGACGTCCGGCGCACCAAGGACGGTGCACTGGTGCTGTTGCACGACGTGACGCTGGACCGGACGACCGACGTCCGCCGGGTTTTCCCCCGACGGGCACCCTGGCGGGTCCCCGACTTCACGCACGCGGAGCTGATGCGGCTCGACGCCGGGTCCTGGAAGTCGCAGGAGTACGCCGGAGAGCGCATTCCGACGCTCACCGAGGCACTCGAGGTGCTGGCACTGAGCCGCGTGGGAGCGCTGGTTGAGCTGAAGGCGCCGGCGACCTCTCGAGGTATCGCGGCAGCGGTCGCCGCCGCCGTACACGCCTCCTCGACCCGGTCGACGGTGCAGTCCTTCGACCATGTGGCGATGCGCGAGCTCAAGCAGGTCGCGCCGTACGTCTCGGTAGGCCTCCTCGGCAGCCCGGCCCGGTCGTTGCTGCCGGGCCTCGCCGATTGGGTCGACCAGGTCAACCCACATCATCGTCGGGTCGACCGGGCGTACGTCGAGGACGTGCACGCGTCCGGCATGCAGTGCGTCGCGTGGACGACCGACCGGGCGTCGGCGATGCGCCGGCTGATCCGCCTCGGCGTGGACGGGGTCATCACCAACCGGCCCGACCTGCTCCACCGGGTCCGCGCGGGGCGCCTGTCGCGTCTGTGACATCAGCTTTGGCGTGCATCCTGACAGACTCTTTCCACGACGGTGAGGGGTCATGGTGAGCAAGCGCTTCGAAGAGCTGGACCGGCAGGACACGCCGATGGGCCCGATCGTTCTGCGGCGGCGGCTGGACCCGGTGCTGGGCGGCTGGGTGGTCGAGGTGAAGCTCGGCGACGAGTTCCTCATGTCGAGCGCCTTCACGGCCTCGGAGCAGGCGCTCAGCCACCTGGCTCTCGGTGAGCTGGACGGCGAGGCGCTGCAGGTGCTCGTAGGTGGTTTGGGACTCGGCTACACGGCGCTGGCAGCGCTCGACGAGCCGCGGGTCGCCTCGGTCACGGTCGTCGAGGCCCTCGAGCCCGTGATCAGGTGGCACCGAGAGGAGCTGCTGCCGACGTCAACCCGCCTCGTCACGGATGGTCGGGCACGCCTGGTGCATGCAGACTCCTTCGCTCTCATCGCAGGCAGGTCAGAGGAGTCGGGCATCTCCGACAGAAAGTTCGACGCGGTGCTGCTCGACATCGACCACACTCCGCGTCACGTCCTGCACGAGAGCCACTGGGCCTTCTACGACGTCGCCGGGCTTCGAGAGATGCGCTCGCGGCTCACGCCCGGTGGAGTCCTGGGGGTGTGGTCCGACGATCCGTCCGACGAGGACTTCGTGGTCCGGCTGCGCGAGGTGTTCGTCGAGGTGGACAGTCACGTGGTGAGTTTCCCGAACCCCTACACGAAGGGCGAGTCCGCGTGCACCGTGTACCTCGCACGCAAGCCGCCCACCAGGGCAAGGCGGTCTGGCGAATGAGCATCGCGGCTGCATGGGGATGCTGGCCGGAGGGTACGCACGGATCATGAGAGCACTGACGTGGCACGACAAGCGTGATGTCCGGGTCGAGGACGTGGCTGACCCGAAGATCGAGCAACCGACAGACGCGATCGTGAAGATCACGTCGACCGCGATCTGCGGCTCCGACCTCCACCTTTACGAGGTCCTCGGGCCCTTCCTCACCCCCGGCGACATCCTCGGCCACGAGTCGATGGGCATCGTTGAGGAGGTGGGCTCGGACGTCACGCACATCAAAGCGGGGGACCGCGTCGTCGTACCCTTCAACATCTCCTGCGGCAGCTGCTGGATGTGCAGCCGAGGGCTGTTCGCCC
Organism: Nocardioides sp.; assembly: GCA_051001655.1. Classification (GTDB taxonomy): domain Bacteria; phylum Actinomycetota; class Actinomycetes; order Propionibacteriales; family Nocardioidaceae; genus Nocardioides_B. The sequence continues at coordinate 5,530 of JBPCND010000331.1, forward strand.
AGTGCGAGACCACGCAGAATCGTGAGCAGGGCAAGGGCGCGTCCCTGTTCGGCTACACCGAGCTCTACGGTTCGGTCCCGGGCGGGCAGGCCGAGTACCTTCGGGTGCCACAGGCGCAGTTCGG
>JBPCND010000332.1:0-5916 GCA_051001655.1 Nocardioides sp.
TCGCCACCGCGTTGGCGAGACTCCCTGCCGCCGCCGTCGAATGGTCCTCGGGGCCGATCGCGCTCTCCCTGCTCACCCTCGTGTGCCTGGTGGTGGCGTGGGTCTCCGGGCGAGTCCTTGGCGCAAGGCTCCCGGCCCTCGCGGTCGCGGTCGTCATGGTGGCGGTCGTCGTTGTCCCGTTGCCTACACCGGGCTGGCCACCCCGAGGTTGGCTGATGGTCGCCTGTGACGTCGGACAAGGAGACGGGCTCGTCCTCCACGCGGGGGCCGGTCAGGCGGTCGTGGTGGATGCAGGCCCCGACCCGGCGCTGATCGACGGCTGCCTGGACCGCCTCGAGGTTCAACGGGTGCCCGTCGTGGTGCTGACCCACTTCCACGCCGACCACGTCGACGGACTGCCAGGCGTCCTCGACGGCCGGCAGGTGGGGGAGGTCCTCGTGAGTGCCCTGGCCGACCCGGCCGAGGGTGCCGTCCAGGTGAGCCACTGGCTCGAGTCCGCAGGAGTGCCGATGCGGGTCGCGGGCCTGGGGGAGACGACGAAGGTGGGCACCCTCGCCTGGCAGGTGATCGGGCCGGCACGGATCTCCCCCCACGCGGAGGGTTCCGCCGCAAACGACGCCAGCACCGTGCTGCTCATCGAGACAGAGGGCATCCGGATCCTCGCCAGCGGAGACATGGAGCCTCCTGCGCAGGCGATGCTCCGGCGCGCCGTACCCGAGCTTGCTGTCGACGTCCTCAAGGTGCCTCACCATGGCAGTGCCGACCAGGATCCCGAGCTGTTGACGTCGCTCGGGGCGCGGGTTACGGTGGTCTCCGTCGGAGAGGACAACACCTACGGTCATCCCGCTACGTCGACCCTCGACCTATTGGAGGAAGCCGGCATGCTGGTCGCCCGGACCGACCTGCGCGGGGACGTGGCGGTGACGTTGCGCGAGGGCCGGCTGGCTGTCGTCTCGAGCGGACCCCGTGGGTAGCTGCCCGCCGGCTCGCCCCAGCGATCTAGTCGTAGCCGTTGATCAGGTAGCCGTCCCCGGACCGCACGAGGGACAGTCTATGGCGCTCCGTCGAGACGTCGCCCGCGTCGTTCACGTACCTGATGGTCAGGTCGACGGCATCCTGGCCGGGCACGGGAGAGGGGTCACTCACGACTGCCGACTCAACCTGGTCTCCCCAGAACGCGTCGTAGGAGGTTCGCCCGGTCGCGTTCTGGTACGCAGGGCTCAGCTGGGCCCAGCCGGCGTCCTGGTCGACCGGAGCGGTCTGGTAGTAGCTCTGCAGGAACGCGATCTGGGCGGAGCTGTCCGAGGCCGGGGCGGCGGTGCGAGTCGGGGTCGGGCTAGGAGTGGGGGTACGGCTGGGGGTCGGGCTGGGGGTCGCTCTGGGCGGCTTGGGGGACTTCGTCCTGGTCGGCGACGGAGTCTCGGTCAGGGTGGGTTCGACATCGGCGGCCTCGTCCGACGGCTCGGCGGTTGTCCCATCCGACGGCTCCGGTTCGGTCTCGGTCGACGACGTGGGGTCGCTGGAGGCTGCAGTGTTCGCGCCTGGATCCTCGCGCAACGTCGACAGCAGCGCGACGCCGCCGATGACCAGGAGAACTGCGGCACCGACGAGGGCTGCGTACCACAGGCCCCGCTTGCTCCCGCCTTTGCGTCCATCGCGCCCACCGCCCCAGGTGTCGCCAGTGTCGTCGGTGTAGCCGGCGTCCTCATCGTCATCGATGTCGTCGGCCGCATAACCGTCCTCCACCGGCGTCACGGCCGGGGCCGCTGCGGCGGCCGGCGCCACTCCACGCAGTGCTCCGTCACGATTCCAGACAGGTCGTGGCGGAGGCTCGTCGGTGGCCGTGATCGTGCGCTCGGTGTGGCTCGTGGCGAGTCGGTGCAGGCTGTGGGCTGCATCGGCCATCGACCAGCGGGTCTGCGGGTCGCGATCGAGCATCCGCTGCAGGGTCGGCTCGAGGAAGGCGGCGCTCTTGGGTGGCGCCGGCTGCTGTTGGGCGATCTCGCTGAGCACCGCCATCGGGTTGGTCTGGGCGCGGTACGGCGGGCGACCCTCGACCGCGGCATAGAGCGCAGCGCCGAGTCCCCACACGTCCGACGCGGGACCAGGGTCGGCACCTCTGGCCAGCTCCGGGGAGAAGTAGCTGGGCGTGCCGGTCACCAGGCCGGACTGGGTCAATGTCGGGTCGCCTGCGGTGCGGGCCAGACCGAAGTCGCCGATCTTTGCCACGCCGTCGTCCCGCACGAGGATGTTGCCCGGCTTGACGTCGCGGTGGATGGTCCCCTTGGCGTGCGCCGAGGCCAGCCCGTCAGCAACCTGCGCGCCGATCGCTGCCACGCGGTCCGGCGCCAGCCGACCCTCGTCTCGGATCAGCTCGGAGAGGGTGCGCGAGGGAACGTGCTCCATCACCATCCAGACGCTTTCGTCCTCTTCCACGATGTCGAACACCGTCACCACGTTGCGATGCGCCAGGGCCGCGGACGACCGCGCCTCTCGCAACGCCCGGGCGGAGTCGGTCACCGAGGCCCCGGGCAGAAGGCCTACCTGCTTCACCGCCACCTCGCGGGCGAGTGTCTCGTCACGACACAGCCACACCGTGCCCATGCCGCCCTGGCCGATGGCTCTCAGGACCCGATAACGGCCACCGATCAGCTCGGGCTGCATGAAACTCCTTCCGGGACGCACAGGAAATATCCTTGAGGTTTGTACCCATCCGGGCTCCGCCTCACGCGTCGCCGCAGCGTCGGTCCGGTGTGACAGGCTGAGCGCACCATGGCCACCCCCCAGGCAACGGACGTACTCGGCCGGATCACACTCGTGACCGGCCCGGAGGAGCTGCTCAACCAACGCGCTGTCGTCGCCTCCCTCGACGCGGTGCGGGTGGCCGAGCCCGACTGCGAGGTGAGCGAGACCAATGCGGACACGCTGACCATGGCCGCGCTGGCGGATCTGGCGGCTCCGTCGCTCTTCTCCTCCATCCGTTGCGTGGTCGTGCGAGGACTGGAGAACCTCCCCGACGAGTCCCATGCCGGGATGGTGGAGTACGCCGAGCAGCCCGTCGACGAGGTCGGCCTCGTGTTGGTGCACGGAGGAGGACAGAAGGGCAGCGGGCTGCTCAACAAGCTCCGCAAGCTGCCGGCGACGGTCACTGAGATGAGGTCGACGTCACTGAAACCCGCGGAGGTCGCCCGGTTCCTGATCGCGGAGGTGCGCGGCCATGGTGGCCGGATGGAGGACGATGCGGCCCACCTGCTCGTGCAGGCGGTCGGGCAGGACCTTCGCGCGCTGGCCGGCGCGGCCCATCAGCTGACCAGTGACTTCCCTGACCAACCGATCTCGGAGTCGGTGGTCAAGCGCTATTTCGGTGGCCGGGCAGAGGTGAAGTCCTTCGCGGTGGCGGACGCGGCTCTCTACGGGCGCACCGCCGTCGCGTTGGAGGAGCTCCGGTGGGCCCTGGAGAGCGGCACCGCCCCGGTCCTGGTCACCAGTGCGTTCGCGGGCGGTCTCCGGGGGCTGGCGCGGCTCAAAGCCGCGTCTCGCGGACTGCGGGAGGGCGACCTGGCTCGTGAGGCCGGTGTGCCGCCGTGGAAGGTGCGTGTCCTGCGCGAGCAGTCGCGCGGCTGGGACGACCTCGGCCTCGCGCACGCCATCACCGCGGTCGCGCAGGCGGACGCCGACGTGAAGGGCGCAGCCAGCGACGCCGCCTACGCCCTCGAGCGGATGGTGCTCAAGGTGGCCGGAGCCCGCGCGGGTCGGTGAGCAAGGTGGCAGGGCTGCGGCGTGCGGAGGCGCCGACTGGCCGTTCTCGGACGTGCGGAGGCGCCGACTGGACCGGTTTCGGACGTGCGGAGGCGCCGACTCGGCTGGGTTTGGACGGGGGCTCAGGTTAGAGCGACGCGACCTTCTTGGAGATCGCCGACTTCTTGTTCGCGGCCTGGTTCTTGTGGATCACGCCTGCGGATGCGGCCTTGTCGAGCTTCCTCGACGCGGCGGTCGCCAGCGTGTGGGCCTGCTCCTTGTCGCCGGTCTCGGCGGTCTCACGGAACTTGCGGACGGCGGACTTCAGCGCCGACTTCACCGACTTGTTGCGCTCGTGCGCGGCGTCGCTCTGCCGGTTGCGCTTGATCTGGGACTTGATGTTCGCCACGGGGCAAGCCTCTGCTGTGTCATCGGATGCTTCAGGGTCTGGCGCGCCACGCCGACCGGCGGACACGCAACCCGAGACGATACCAGCGGGTCACTCGGCCACCCAAATCGATCGCCTCGACCGGTCAGCGGGCTCGCCGCGGGAGCCCGCCGAAACCGCTGACGAGTCGGGAGGACGAGGGGGACCGGGGTCAGGACCAGCCGCGGCGGGAGGCCAGCCAGGACCAGCTTGCCTGGGCGTACCACTCCTGGTGCATCCGCACGTAGGGCGAGGAGTTCGGCACCGGCCGGTCGCGAGCCTCCAGGAAGTAGCCGGCGAGCAGGGCCAGCAGGACGTCGATGTGCTCAGGATCCGCGACGCCTGTGAGCGTACGGCGGCTCAGGATCGCGTCGGCGTCGTGCCCCTCACCGAACGCAGAGATGAGCAGCATCACCGAGTCTGCCCAGCGTGGCCCCAGGACCGGCCAGTTCCAGTTGCACAGCACCGCGCAGCCGTCGATGGTGACCAGGAAGTTGTCGTCGCGGGCATCGGTGTGGACCAAGGAGTCTCCCGCCAGCGCGACGGCGTGTCCCTGTGCGAGCGCCGCCGCCTCGGCGAGATGTGGCCAGTCCGGCTGCTCCCGGGCGACGTGGTCCCACCCGGTGAGCATGGCTCCGAACTCGGCCTCGGCGGTCATCGGGACGAGTCCCAGGGCTCCGGGTGCGGGCGTCAGCCGGTCGGCCAGGACCTCCAGGGTGTCGAGACAGGCGTCCAGCTCGGCGGCGCGCCACGGTCGCGCGGGGTTCACCCCGTCGACGTACTCCAGACCGAGCACCACCCACACGCCGTCGTCGGCGCTCCAGAGCAGCCTCGGGACCGGAAGGTCCCGCGGGAGGACCTGGAGCTTGCGAATCTCCTGCCGGTAGGCCTCGGCGAACGGCCGTTGTGCTTTCACGCTCGCCGCCTTGACGAACATCCGCCGGCCGTCCGCACCGGTCAGCACCGACGCGAAACCGGGCGTAAAGCCGGCCCCGGCCGACCGGGCGTCCACGACGGAGGACCCGAGCCGGGCCTCGATCTCTCGTCGCAGCATCGGCGGGAGCAACAGCCAGTCGAGCCTCCGCGCAGTCCTGCCGTGGGGCACCTGGTCGACTTCCGCGACAGCGCGTGGTCCGGTCACCACCAGATTCAATCCGATGGGTAGCCGTCCGGCCAGCGCGAAACACCTCGGTTTGGTCGAGGCGTCGTGCTGCATGGGAGAATGGAACGTCGTACGACGCATGCCTCTCGACGAAAGCAGCCCGTGTCCCCACAGCTCGCCCCGGTGCCGGGCAAGACCGACTCCGCGATCATCCGGAACTTCTGCATCATCGCGCACATCGACCACGGCAAGTCCACGCTGGCCGACCAGATGCTGCGGCTCACGGGTGTCGTGGAGGAGCGCAACGCGCGGGCCCAGTACCTCGACCGCATGGACATTGAGCGCGAGCGTGGCATCACGATCAAGAGCCAGGCCGTCCGGTTGCCGTGGACGGTGCCCGCCGACAACGAGGCCGGCGCGGAGCCCGGCACCTATGTCCTGAACATGATCGACACCCCCGGACATGTCGACTTCACCTACGAGGTGTCCCGTTCGCTCGAGGCCTGCGAGGCGGCCGTCCTGCTCGTCGACGCCGCGCAGGGCATCGAGGCGCAGACGCTGGCGAACCTCTACCTCGCGCTGGGCGCCGACCTGCACGTGATCCCGGTGCTCAACAAGATCGACCTGCCCTCGGCGCAGCCGGAGAAGT
>JBPCND010000333.1:0-4819 GCA_051001655.1 Nocardioides sp.
ACCTCATGGGGGACCCGTCCGCTGCTGCGGACCTCGAGCACCCGCTCACGTTCGGCCTGCAACATGATTCTGCGCAGCCGTGCGTAGGACTCGCTCGGCGTCTCGGCCTCCGGCTTCGACGTCCCGATCCGTTCCCAGGCCGCGAAGTCACGTTGCTCGGCCCGACGTCGCACCGACTCGAGCGTCCCGTGCGCGTCCTCCTCGCCGGTGTGCTCGTCCAGCCAGGCTCGCCCGGCGGCGCCTGCTTGTTGGAACAGCGCCGCCCGGGCCAGTGCGTCCTCCCGGGCAGCAGGACCCAGCAACCTGAGCCGACGTACGAGCCAGGGCAGCGTCAGACCCTGGAGGAACAGCGTGCCCGCAGTGACTACGAGCGCGATGAGGACCAGGAGGTCACGCTGGGGGAACTCTTGTGGGATCACGAAGGCCGCGGCCAACGTGACCACGCCGCGCATGCCGGCCCATCCGAGGACGGTGGTGTCAGCCCAGGTCGGCTGCTCCCCGGTCTGCGGGTCCGGACCGGGACGGATCAGTAGAAAGCGCGCCGGGAACACCCATGCGAACCTGGTCAGCAGGACCGCGGCCAAGGTGGCCGCACAGGCGAGGACGACCTCCTGCCAGGCCAGGCCCCGGTCCGTCACGTCGTCGAGGATGTTGCGCACCTGCAGGCCGATCATCAAGAAGACCAGGTTCTCCAGGAGGAACGAGATCGTCCGCCAGTTCAACCGCTCAGCGATCCGGGACGACGCCGTCTGCAGCACCTGCGCCCGGTGGCCGAGGGTGAGACCGGCGATCACCACGGCGACGACCCCACTGCCGTGGAACGACTCGGCAGCGACGTACGCCGCGAACGGCGTGACGAGCGAGACACTCGTGTCGAGGACCGGGTCGACGACGTGCTTGCGCACCCAGGCGACCACGACGAACACGGCCAGTCCCACTGCGACCCCGCCACCTGCGGCGCGAAGGAAGTCGATGCCGACGTCGAGCAGCGAGACCGCCCCCAGCGACGCGCCGATGGCGGTCCGCAGCGCAACCAGGGCGGTGGCGTCGTTGAGGAGCGACTCGCCCTCGAGGATGCTGACGATGCGTCGAGGCAGCCCGATCCGGCGACCGATCGCCGTTGCGGCGACGGCGTCCGGCGGCGCCACGACCGCACCCAGCGCAAAGGCGGCCGGCCAGCTGACGCCGGGGACCACCAGGTGGACCACGACGCCGACGACCGATGTGGTGAACGCGACGAGGCCGATCGAGAGGAGCAGGATGGCTCGCCGGTTGGCGTTGAAGTCGACGAGCGAGGTCCGCAGCGCGGCGGAGTAGAGCAGCGGCGGCAAGAAGCCGACCAGGACGAGCTCTGCGGTCAGCTCGACGTCGGGGATGAACGGCACGAAGGAGGCTGCGGCCCCGATCGCCACCAGTGCCAACGGTGCGGGAACGTCGAGGCGGCGGGAACCCGCGGCGACGACGATCACCACGGCGACGAGAACGGCGATGGTGACGACGAGATGCACGCGGCTCATTCTCCCCCACCCGACCGCGTTGCCCGCCCGCAGCGGGGGCACAGCGGGACTCGGCGCTCAGTGGGGCTCGGCGTCAGTGGGGCTCGGCGACCCAACGCATCGGGTCACCCCAGCCGAGGTCCTCGATCCCGGCTGCATCGAGCGCCAGCGCGACCAGCGTCCTGCGGTGCGCAGCGAAGGTGAGGACGTGAGCGATCATCCCGCCGTAGGTGAACACCTCGGCCGGTTCACAGATCGCGTCAACGAAGGTGTCGTCGAGCCGACCCTGCTCCACGACCTCGCGGACGTGCGAGAGGTAGGTCGGCCCCTCGGCCGCCAACCGTTCGCGCAGCGAGGCCACGGACTCGTGGTCCTCGACGGACCAGTCGTACGCACGGCTCGCGAGCGCCGCGTTCCACATCCCCATCTGCCCGACGAGCCGTGAGAGCAGGGTCCGGATCGTCTGCTGGTCGTCGTCGACCGACAGCTCGATCGGGCTGTCGAGCTGCTCGTCTGTGAGACGTTCGGCGCATCCGACCATCTCGCCGGTCAGCCAGACGTGATGTTCGACCATTGATGTCAACAGGTCCATAGCGGTTGCCTCTTTCTGTGCGGGCAGTCGGAGGCTGCCGGGTGGGTGGAAGTGGACGTCGCTGGGTGCCTGCAGCCGGATCTGTGTCGGCCGGCCGCGCCAGCGTTGCGGACTGACTCCGTAGGCTCTGGCGAATGCCCGGGTGAAGGCCTCGTGCGACCCGTAGCCGGCCTCGACAGCGACGTCGAGAATCGTCTTCTGCGTGGTGAGCAGGCGGTACGCCGCCCGCTCGAGCAGGATCCGGCGTCGGAACCTGGCCGGGGGTTCCCCCGCGACCGACGAGATGATGCGGTCGAGGTGGAACCGCGACACGTAGAGCAGCTTGGCCACCACGTCGCCGGTCGCGTCGTGGTCGTCGCGCACCTCGGCGAGGGTCTCCACGAAGCTGGTGAAGTGATCGGCTGCTGTGCTCATGCAGCCCATTCCACCGCGTCCGCGGGTTCTGCGCTTGATCGGCCTTGCGCAGCCCAGAGTCATGGCCTGCCGGCCGCGACCCACTCCCGGTGGGTGCGTCGGGTCCGCATCCAAAGGTCGAGCAGCGCTTCGCGGGCAATGTCGTCGAGCGGCAGGCCGACGGCGTCGGCGAGGGCTGCGCGCCACTCGTCGTACGACGTCAGCTCCGTCTCGTCCCGCCGGCCGGTCTCGACGCGCAGCAGACGGCAGCCGAGGACGGAGTCGACGCCGGTCGCGTCGCGGGGGTGCACCGCCAGAAAGCGCGCGAAGTGTCCGGCGGAGGGGCTCGACAGCTCGCGATGAACGGCTTCCACCGTGTGCTGACGGACGTCGCGGGTTGTGACCTCGACCCCCGTGAACGTGCCGCTCGTGTCGTGGCGGAACGACCACCCCTGACCGGACACGTCGCTCATCCCGTAGCGGAACCCGTCCTGCTCGGTGTCGCCCGGGACAACTGGAAGGGGGTCACGGAACGCGTCGCCGAGCCCCACGTCGGCCCACCAGTCGCCGCCCGGGTTGCCGTTCGTCGGGAGCCCGGACACGACCAGGGCCAGGTGGTTCAGCGAGCCGGTAAACCGGTTCGCCTCGTTCACCCAGACGTGACCGTGCCGGCGTCCGACGGTGAACCCGAGGGCATGCAGCACCAGCTCGAACGCCGCGTTCTGGTGGAAGCAGTAGCCGGCCCGGCCCACGCGGGCCAATTGTGCCAAGCATGCGTCCGGTTCCACCGAGGGCGCCCGGCCCATCATGATGCCGAGGTTCTCGTAGGGCACACGTGCGAGGTGCGTCCGCTGCAGCTCGACCAACGCCGCAAGTGTGGGAGGCGGGGGTGTCTCGTGGCCCATGCGCGCCAAGTAGGCCGCGAGGTGCGGCTCGCTCGCCGGCCTCGCCGACCTCATCGCACCAGTGACCGGATCGCGTCGTCGAGCTCACGCCGGTCGGCCCGGCTCACGACTGCCTCGACGACCTCGACGCCGCCGCTCGGCGACGCCAGGGCGTGCTCGAGCTCGGGCAGGTTGTCCACCTTCCAGTGCGGCGTTCGGGTGGCCGCGCACAGCGACGAGATGTCCACGTGGTGGGGCGTGCCGAAGAGTCGTTCGAAGGAGTCGGAGTACGTCGCCGCGCCGGGCTCGAGCGTGGCGAAGACCGACCCGCCGTCGTCGTTCACCACCACGATCGTGAGGTCGGGCCGGACCTCGTCGGGGCCGATCAGCAGCCCGTTGGTGTCGTGCAGGAAGGTCAGGTCGCCCAGGAGGGCGAGAGCGCGACTGGTGCGCTTCCTGCCGAGGGCTGCCCCGATCGCCGTGGAGACGGAGCCGTCGATGCCGGCCACACCGCGGTTGCCGATCACCAACCGTCGGTCGCCCACGCGAAAGCGGGGAACCATCAGGTCCAGGTCACGCACCGGGTTGGAGGACCCCACGAACAGCAGGCCATCGGGTGGCAGGGCCGCGGCCACCGCTCCGGCGACCTGGTGCGGGACAAGACGAGACTGCGTACGCAGAAGCTCGTCGAGGGCACGCCCACACGCGGCGTCGCGTTCGGCCCATTCGGCCAGCCATCGGTCATCTTCCTGGGGCGGTGGGGCGACAGCCCGGTCCAGGACGCGCGCCACCCGCTGTCCGGGATCGGTGAAGCCGGTTGCGTTCCGAATCGCGACGACCTCGAGGGCGCGGCTGGAGATCAGCCGGTTGACCGGCCGGGACAAGGTGGGATGTCCGCAGACGACAGCCCGCTCGATCCGATCGACCAGCTGTTCGTCGCCGAGCAACAGGCGGTAGGTCCGGAGAGCGTTCTCGCCGGTCCGGGACCCACTGGTCGGTTCGGCGAGGAGCGGCCAGCCGCCCTGCTCGGCCAGGACCCGCGCCGGCGGACCAGCATCGTCCCCCGCCACCACCACGGTGCGGGGTCCGGTCTCGAGGAGCTCGGGTTCGCCGGTGGGTGGCGGCTCGGTCGTCGTACAGGGGGGGCCGTCCGGCCGTCCGTCGCCCTCGCCCGCCCAGCCGTCGTCGGGATCCGGGACCAGCGGGTCGTCGAGTTGCAGGTTCAGCTGGACCGGTCCGGGCGCTCCCCCGCTCAGGCCGCGCGAGACGGCGAGGGCGCGACACGAGAGCTCCCGCCAAGCCTCCGTCTGCTGGCCGGTCGGGGCGGCCGGTTCGCCCGGCGGGACGTCGAGCGCCAGGCGGGCCGCCCTGCCGAATAGGCCGACCTGGTCGGTGGTCTGATTGGCCTGCGTCCCCCGCAGACGGGCAGGCCGGTCGGCGGTGAGGAGCAGGAG
>JBPCND010000334.1:0-2639 GCA_051001655.1 Nocardioides sp.
GGCCTGGCTCTCCACCACGTCGTCGAAGGTGCGCTTCATGTCCAGCATCATCGCGTCGAGCGACCCGCCGGTCTCCGGGCTTGTCCCCGGCACCGGACGCGGGGTGTTGTCGAGCGACTCGATGCCCATCGACTGCGCGAGCCTGCGCGCCGGGTCGATGGTCAGCACGACGACCTTGCGGCCGCGTTCCGCGGCTCGCAGGGCGAGGGCAGCCGAGGTGGTGGTCTTCCCGACGCCGCCCGAGCCGCAGCACACGATGATCTGTGTCCTCGGGTCGTCGAGGAGTGCGTCGACGTCGAGGGCGGGCGACCGGTCGGGCTTACCGGCCAGCGGCCCCACCCGAGAGCGTGGGGTGTTCATGCCATGCCCTGGTCGAGGAGGTCGGAGGCGAGCTCGTAGAGGCCGCCCATGTCGACGCCGTCGGGGAGCCTGCCCAGCTCATAGGTCGGCACGTCGAGCGCGTTGATCCTTGCGCGTTGGCTGTCCTCGAGCACTCGTCGCTCGGCATGGTCGCGTGCCTCCTGGAGCAACCCGTCGACCAGCTGCGGGGTGACGTCGACCCCCGCCTTCACGAGATCTCCCTCTATCTGCGCACGGGGGAGGCTGCCTGCCAGCACCTGGTCGCGGTCCTCCTCGGCAAGTGCCCGGTCGCGCACGAGGTTGACCACCACGCCGCCGACGGGGAGGCCGGCGCGGTGGAGCTCCGCGATGCCGTCCACCGCATCCTGGACGGGCATGTCCTCGAGGAACGTGACCAGATGGACGGCGGTGAGCTGCGAGCGCAGCAGCGCCATGACCCGGTCGGCCTGGCTGCGGAGCGGGCCGACCTTGGCGAGACCGGCCAGCTCGCTGTTCACTCCGAGGAACGGGGAGATTCGGCCGGTCGGCGGTGCGTCGAGCACCACGGCGTCGTACTGGCGGCTGTTCTTGCCGCGCTTGTTGCGATGCACCGCTTCGTAGACCTTGCCGGTCAGCAGGACGTCGCGGACCCCGGGGGCGATCGTGGTGGCGAAGTCGATGACGCCGAACCGGTCGAGCGCCTTGGCGGCCCGGCCGAGGCGGTAGTACATCGAGAGGTACTCCAGCAGCGCGGACTCTGGGTCGATGGCGAGGGCGTAGACGTCGCCGCCCGGACCGGGCGGGCCGTCCGGGCCGCGGGCGATGCGGCGCTCTTCGTAGGGCAACGGTGGGACGTCGAACAGCTGCGCGATGCCCTGCCGGTCCTCCACCTCGCACAGCAGCACGTGCTTGCCGCGACTCGCCAGGGCCAGCGCCAGTGATGCGGCCACCGTGGTCTTGCCGGTCCCGCCCTTGCCGGTCACGACGTGCAGGCGCACTCCGGACCAGTCGGTGTCGATCTCTGTCGAGCGTGGGGTCACGATGGTCGAGCGTAGTCGGCCGGTGGTGCTGCTGACGCCGCCGTACCCCTTCTGACTAGGGTGACCTGAGTTGGTCTCACCTCAGGGAGGGTCAGTCGTGGACAAGGTCGTGGCTTCGGCCGCCGACGCGGTTGCCGACATCGCCGACGGTTCGCGGATCGCGGTGGGTGGCTTCGGGTTGTGTGGCATCCCGTCGGTGTTGATCGAGGCGCTGCTGGCGCAGGGCGCTGCGGACCTGGAGGCGGTGTCGAACAACTGCGGGATCGACGAGTGGGGCCTGGGTCGGCTGCTGTCGGCGAAACGGTTGCGGCGGATGATCTCGTCGTACGTAGGGGAGAACAAGGAGTTCGCGAGGCAGTACCTCGCGGGCGAGCTGGAGGTCGAGCTGACGCCGCAGGGCACGCTGGCTGAGCGGATGCGGGCGGGCGGCTCGGGGATCCCGGCGTTCTTCACCGCGACGGGTGTCGGGACACAGGTCGCCGAGGGCGGTCTGCCGTGGCGCTATGACTCCTCCGGTGGGGTCGTCACGGCGTCGCCGCCGAAGGAGGTGCGGGTGTTCTCGACGGCTGAGGGCGATCGGGAGTTCGTGCTGGAGGAGGCGGTCGTGGCCGACTTCGGCCTGGTCCGGGCCTGGAAGGGGGACCGGCACGGAAACCTGGTGTATCGGGCTTCGGCGCAGAACTTCAACCCGTTGGCGGCGATGTGCGGTCGGGTGACGATCGCGGAGGTCGAGCAGCTCGTCGAGCCCGGGGAGATCGACCCGGCCGAGGTCCACACCCCGGGAGTGTTCGTGCAGCGGGTCGTCGCTCTCACCGCGGAGCAGGCCGCGGACAAGCGGATCGAGAGACGAACAGTACGGCCCCGTCCGGAAGGAGGTGCGTGATGTCGTGGACACGTGAGCAGATGGCGGCGCGTGCGGCCTCGGAGCTGACCGACGGTTCGTACGTCAACCTCGGGATCGGCCTGCCGACACTGGTGCCGAACTATGTCGATGACGACGTGGAGCTGGTGCTGCAGAGTGAGAACGGGATCCTGGGCGTCGGTGCCTATCCCGTGGAGGGACAGGAGAACCCGGACCTGATCAATGCCGGCAAGGAGACCGTGACCCTGCGGCCAGGGGCCAGCTTCTTCGACTCCGCGACGTCGTTCGGGATGATCCGCGGCGGGAAGATCGACGCCGCCATCCTCGGCGCGATGCAGGTCTCGGCATCCGGTGACATCGCGAACTGGATGATCCCGGGCAAGATGGTCAAGGGGATG
>JBPCND010000335.1:0-4711 GCA_051001655.1 Nocardioides sp.
GTCGGGCGAGACCCACACGTCGGTGATCCCGGCCCAGTCGTCGGCGTGGGACACCCGGCCCTTGGCCACCAGACCGCCCTGGGCACCGGTCACCGACACGAACCCCACCTGGTCAGGTCCCTCCAGCACCGACCGGGCGGTCTCCGGATCCCTCAGCGCTCGATCGTCCGGTGCCAGCCAGGCGTCCGACGCGCCGAGCGCCACCGTCACCGACCATCCTCCTTCGCCCGGGTCTCGATGCGGATCTGGCCGCCGGCCGAGGCCACGTAGCACCCGGGCCACCTGGGCGACCGATGCGATCTGGAAGCAGGTGTCGGCCTCACCGGGCCGCGCGGCCACCCAGCCGGCCGACTCGAGGGCACCCTGGGGTTTCGAACCGACCACGACCTGCGCCCACGCGGGCAGCCGGTGCGCGTCGTAGAACGACACCACGTGGTCGAGCGCGACGGCGGACGGGAGACCGGGTGGACCGACCACCAGCACCGAGTTGGCCCGGGACGTGAAGCCACCCGAGGCCCGCAGCACCCACTCGCCGAGCGGCTCCGAGACGGCAGCGGGCCAACCCAGCAGGGCACGCCGCTCGGCCTCCTGAGCCGTGACCCGGAGCCGGGCCGAGGGACGTGGTGGCACCGGCTTCCCGGACACGATGTCCGCGAGGGCGATCACCACCGGCTCGCCGGCCTCCGGCCGCACGGTCGTGGTGGGCGGCTCCCATGCGGTCATCACGCCGAGCAGGTCCGTCATCGCCGGTCCCCCGGTCGGCCCGGTCTGGTCGGACAGGAGCCGACGTACGACCACCCGCTGCCCCACACAGTGCGGCCCCAGCCCCGGAGTCGAGTCACCCGGCGGCGGTGGCCCCAGCCCCGGAGTCGAGTCAGCCGGCGGAGGGTCCAGCCCCGGAGTCGAGTCACCCGGCGGTGGGTTGTCGCAGGGCGGGGTGGCCGGGCGATCGGGCGAGTTCACGAAGCAGCTGACCCTTCAACGGGCGGACCGGGGTTCGGACCGGGACGGGACGAGCGTGATACTAGGGTGTACCGCGTCGCAGCGACGCTCTCGCACAGGGGATGGTGCCGAGGCAGACACGACGCCCGAAGGCAGTGTGAAGCACCGAGGAGGAACCAGGTGACCTACGTGATCGCCCAGCCGTGCGTCGACCTCAAGGACCGCGCATGTGTCGACGAGTGCCCGGTCGACTGCATCTACGAAGGCTCCCGGATGCTCTACATCCACCCCGACGAGTGCGTCGACTGCGGTGCCTGCGAGCCGGTCTGTCCGGTGGAGGCGATCTTCTACGAGGACGACACTCCCGAGCAGTGGAAGGAGTACTACACCGCCAACGTGGACTTCTTCGACGACCTCGGCTCACCCGGTGGCGCCGCGAAGATTGGCGTCATCGACAAGGACCACCCGATCATCGCCGCGTTGCCACCGCAGATTCAGGAGTGACGCCCACGTCGCAACCGTGGTGGACGGCCGGGACCGTCTCGACACGACTACCTGACTTCCCCTGGGACAAGCTCACGTCGTACGCCGACACCGCCCGTCGTCACGTGGACGGAATCGTGGACCTGTCCATCGGCACACCCGTCGACCCCACGCCGGAGGTGGTGCAGCAGGCACTGCGGGCGGCGGCGGACTCACCCGGCTACCCCGTCACGATCGGCCGGGTGCAGACCCGCCAGGCGTGCCTGGACTGGCTCCGACGGCGTTGCGGTGTCGTCGGCCTCGGGCTCGACACGATCCTGCCGGTGATCGGGTCCAAGGAGCTGATCGCCTCGCTGCCCGGCCACCTCGGCCTGGGCCCCGGTGACCTGGTCGTCATCCCCGAGCTGGCCTACCCGACCTACGAGGTGGGGGCCCGGCTGGCCGGCGCGAGGACGCTCGCCACCGACGCCCTCACCGCGGTCGGACCGGAACGCGTTGCCCTGGTCTGGTTGAACTCCCCGTCGAACCCCACCGGCCGGGTGCTGCCGGTGGAGCACCTGCGCAAGGTGGTCGCGTGGTGTCGGGAGCGCGGTGCGCTGCTGGTCTCCGACGAGTGCTACCTGGAGTGCGCCTGGTCCGAGGACCCTGCCGAGCAGCCGGTCAGCGTGCTGCACCCGGACGTCTGCGGTGACGACATCCGCGGCATCCTGGCCGTGCACTCCCTGTCGAAGCGGTCCAACCTCGCCGGCTACCGGTGCGCCTTCGTGGCCGGCGACCCCGACGTCGTCGCCGAGCTGCTCGCCGTCCGCAAGAACCTCGGCCTCCAGATGCCCGGGCCGCAACAGGTCGCGATGCAGGCGGCGCTCGACGACGACACGCACGTGGTCGAGCAGCACGAACGGTACGCCGCACGACGGTCGCGGCTGAGGCAGGCCCTGGAGTCCGCCGGCTTCCGGATCGACCACGCCGAGGCGTCGCTCTACCTGTGGGCGACCCGCGACGAGTCCTGCTGGCAGAGCGTCGCGAGCCTTGCCGGCCAGGGCATCCTGGTGGCACCGGGGGAGTTCTACGGCTCGGCCGGGGCGCGGCATGTCCGGGTGGCGTTCACCGCGACGGACGAGCGGATCGACGCCGCCGTACGCCGGCTCATCACCGGCTGAGGGCAGACTGGAACCAGCCCTAGAACGAGGCTGCCGCTGCCGTCTCGTGCACGCCTGCCGTGACCGGCACCCGATGCTGCGGAGCCGGTGCGAAGATCCGGACAGCGGAGATGCTCTCCATCCGGATCACGGAGTGCTCGAGGTCGTCGCCGGTGAGCACGACCCCGTGTCCGTCGATGGCGACCACGGTGCCGGCCATCCATTGACCCTCCACCAGGACCTGGACCGGGACGTCGCGGTCGTGGGCTCGGTTCAGTGCGGTGCCGATCGTGTACAGGACTGAGCTGTTCGACATGGTTTCCCCTAAGGGTCCAGATGGTCGGAGCACCCTCCCGCGCTCCGGCTGACCACCAGCATGCCGTGGGTGGGCGCGCACCGGCATCGGCCAGCCGGACATATCCCAATTGTCCGTTTGGGCTACTCGGAGTGACCCGGGACGTCCCGCGGTCGGTGGTTGCCGCAGCGGGCGCTCACTCGCCGTCGACCACGTCGACGTGGACGTGGTCGCGGTGCTCCAGGACGGCCCGTGAGCCTGGCCCGTCGCCTCCGTCGTAGTCGCGCCACCCGCTGTCGGAGCGGGTCCCCGACGTCCAGATCTGCGCGTCGAAGATCACGGTGCCGATCTGCAGCCGCTCGGCGTGCGCGAGGAGGTAGTGAGCGAGCGCCCAACCCAGCCGGCGACTGTCGTCGTCGACGGGCCGGAAGAACACGTCGAGAGCCCGCCCGTCGTAGTGCGCGGACCCCTCGCTGTGCCCGTCGCGGACGCCCCCCGGGGCGAAGCCGCCGAGCGACTGCTCGCCGAAGGCCCGGACCACGTCGGCGCGCACCTTCTCGGCCCGGAGGGTGAGTCCGGAGGCCGCCTCCTGCTGCGCCGGGCCCTCGTCGGGACGGGCCACGCAGGTGAACCGGCCGGGGCTGTAGCCGGTCAGTGCCGAGGCGAGCGCGCGAGCGTCGTCCGCGTGGTCCTCGTACGCCTCGGGGAAGCCGGACCGCTGCACGAGCTGTGCTGCCTCGGTGATCCTCATCGACTCGAAGCCGTCGACCGTTTCCAGCTCCTCGTAGAACGCGTTGGCCGCGTAGTACGGGTCCCTGATCTGCTCCGCGGTGCCCCAGCCCTGGGAGGGGCGCTGCTGGAAGAGGCCGAGCGAGTCGCGGTCGCCGTAGTCGAGGTTGGTGATCTTGCTCTCCTGGTACGCCGTCGCCAGGGCGATCGACACCGCACGCGCAGGCAGCCCGCGGCGGACACCGACCGCTGCGATGACCGCGGCGTTCTCTGCCTGCTCGGTGCTCAGGTCGACGGTGACCTCTCCCACCGTGGCCGTGCACCCCTCCCGGCCCGGAAGCGGACCGATGCCGTCCCGGAACAACTGGACCGCTCCGGACACGACCCCGACGACCAGGACCAGGACCAGGACCGTCCGGAGGGCGGTAGGCAGCCAGCTGCCCTCAGTTCGCATGGAGGTCGGCGTTGAGTGCGATGCCCCGGCCCGTCCGGGCCACCGCCTCGACCGCGCCTGAGGTCGAGTTGCGGCGGAACAGCACGTTGTCGGCACCGGACAGCTCGGCAGCCTTGACCACCCGGGGCTCCGGTGATCGCGCGGCCGGTCCGGAGTCCGACTCGCCGGCCGGTCCCCCGTGGTGCAGCAGCACCTTGGTGCCGGCGGTGACGTAGCAACCCGCCTCCACCACACAGTCGTCGCCCAGCGAGATGCCGATGCCCGAGTTGGCACCGAGCAGGCAGCGCTCGCCCACGGAGATGACCTGGGTGCCGCCGCCGGACAGCGTGCCCATGATCGAGGCGCCACCTCCGACGTCGGACCCGTCGCCGATGACGACGCCGGCGCTGACCCGGCCTTCGACCATCGACGTGCCCAGCGTGCCGGCGTTGAAGTCCACGAAGCCTTCGTGCATGACGGTGGTCCCGTCGGCGAGGTGCGCGCCGAGCCGGACCCGGTCGGCGTCGGCGATCCGCACACCGGGGGGGACGACGTAGTCGGTCATCCGGGGGAACTTGTCGACGCCGTACACGCTGACGTGCCCGCGCTCTGCCTCCAGGCGCATCCGGGTGAGCTCGAAACCGTCCACGGCGCACGGACCGGCACTCGTCCAGACCACGTTGGTCAGCA
>JBPCND010000336.1:0-4685 GCA_051001655.1 Nocardioides sp.
GGGCCCGCTCGCGGATCACGTCCATGTCCTCCCCGCCCTGACCGAGGTCGAGTGCGACGGCCACGACCTCCGCACGGGTCTGGTCCGACAGCCAGCCGATGGCGACGGAGGTGTCAAGTCCGCCCGAGTAGGCGAGGACGATCCGGTCTGAGGTGCTCATGTGGGTTTCCCGTCGTGTCGTGGTGTGGTCAGTGGTCGGTGTGGTCGGTGTGGTCAGGGGTGCTGAGCGTGGAGGCCTCGGCGGACACGGGGTGCGGACCCGGGTGGGATCCGTTGGCGAGCGCGAGGAACCGTGCGGCCAGGGCGGCCCCGCCGTCGGGTCGTCGGCTGATCACGAGGACGGTGTCGTCGCCTGCGACGGTGCCGAGCACCTCCTCGGACTCTGCCCGGTCGAAGGCCGACGCGAGGAACTGGGCAGCACCGGGCGGGGTCCTGAGCAGGGCCAGGTTCGCCGAGGCGTCGGCGGAGACCAGCAGCTCGCCGAGCAGCCGGACGAGCCGGCCCTCGGCAGCGGCGGTGTCCTGGACCATGGGCGTCCGGTCACCCCCCTCGGCTGGGACGGCGTAGACCAGACCTCCCGACGGGATCCGCACCTTGACGGCATCCAGCTCCACCAGGTCGCGGGAGAGCGTCGCCTGCGTGACGTGCACGCCGGCCCCGTCAAGCAGCCGCGCGAGCTCGGTCTGCGAGCGGACCGGCTGCCGGCTCAGCAGATCGACGATCCTCTGCTGCCGGGCGCCCTTGGTCATCGGGATTCGCCGGATCATGAGCCCTCCACCCCCGCCAAGCTCGGTTGCGTGGATCTCATGGTCGACTGCGTGGTGGACGTGGTGGATCTCGTGGTCTGGGGAGGTTCTCCCTCACCTGGTGGGGAAACTTCTCCCCAAAGGCGACGATCGTGGCGCGTGCCGCAGCACATCTCCTCCTCAGCCGCCGGGTAACGGGGGTTGCCCACAGCAGCTACCAGGGTCACGAGCCCTCCACCCCCGGATCGCCCCGGTGCGTCAACAGCCAGGTCATCAGCGCCTTCTGGGCATGTAGCCGGTTCTCTGCCTCGTCCCAAACGGCGCTCTGCGGTCCGTCGAGAACCTCCGCAGTGATCTCCTTGCCACGGTAGGCCGGCAGGCAGTGCAGCACCACGGCGTCGGTCGAAGCGAGCTCGAGCAGGGCGCCGTCGAGGGCGTAGGGGCGGAAGGTGTCGAGCCGCTGGTCGGCCTCGCCCTCCTTGCCCATCGAGACCCAGGTGTCGGTCGCGACGACGTCGGCGCCGGTGACCGCGTCCGCGGCCTCGATCAGGTACGCCGCCGAGCCGCCGGTCTCGCGGCCGATCTCCTCGGCGCGGGAGAGGACCCCGGCGTCCGGGACGTAGCCCTCCGGCCCACTCACCCGCACGTGCATCCCGGCCGTCGCGCCGGCCAGCAGCATGGAGTGCGACATGTTGCTGGCCGCGTCGCCGAGGAAGGTGAGGGTCCGCCCGGTCAGGCTGCCCAACCGCTCCTGGACCGTGAGCAGGTCGGCGAGCAGCTGGCACGGGTGGAACTGGTCGGTCAACGCGTTGACGACCGGCACACCGGCGTACGCCGCCATCTCGTCGATCCGGGACTGGTCGTAGGTCCGCCAGACGACCATCGCTGCCTGCCGGCCGAGGACCCGGGCCACGTCGGCAACCGACTCACGGGTGCCGATCTGCGCGAGGTTGCCGTCGACGATCATCGGATAGCCCCCGAGCTCGGTGATGCCGGTGGCGAAGGAGAGCTGCGTGCGCAGGGTGGGCTTGTCGAAGACGACCGCCACTGTCCGCGGCCCCTCGAGCGGACGCTGGTCGAAGCGGGCGGCCTTCAGCTCGACGGCGAGGGTGAGCACCTCGGCCTGCTCGGCCGGGGACAGGTCGTCGTCACGCAGGAAGTGGCGGGTCATCGGGAGACTCCTTCTGCTGGGGCGTAGGCCGCTTCGAGGATGTCCGACCAGGAGTCCAGCAGCTGGTCGGCCTGATCGGTGGTGAGCACGAGAGGTGGTGCCAACCGGATCCGGTGTGGGGCGCAGTCGTTGACGATGATGCCGCGATCGCGGGCAGCCACAGCAACCCGGGGGGCCACGTCGGTGTCGAGGTCCAGGCCGATCAGCAGCCCGCGCTGCCGGACCTCGATGACGTGCCGGTGCCGCAACCCCTCGGCGAGGTGGGCGCCGACCCGACGGGCGTTCCCCAACAGGCCGTCCTTCTCGATGGTCTCGATCACCGCGAGGGACGCGGCGGCCGAGACGGGGTTGCCGCCGAAGGTGGTGCCGTGCTGTCCCGTTCCGAGCAGGTCGCCGTGTTCACCCAGACCGATGCAGGCCCCGACCGGGATCCCGCCGCCCAGACCCTTCGCCAGGGTGACGATGTCAGGAACGACACCGGACCCGGTGTGGCCGAACCAGGAGCCGGTCCGGCCCATCCCGGTCTGCACCTCGTCGACCCATAGCAGCGCCCCGTGTGCCGTGGTGATCTCCCGGGCGCTGGCGAGGTAGCCGCCCGGCGGGAGGACCACCCCGGCCTCGCCCTGCACCGGCTCGAGCACGACGGCGGCCGTCCGGTCGGTGACCGCCTCCGCGAGCGCCTCGGCGTCGCAGTACGGGACGAAGGTGACCTCGCCGGGCAGGGGCTCGAACGGCTCGCGGTAGGCCGACTTCGACGTCAATGCCAAGGCGCCCATCGTGCGCCCGTGGAAGCTGCCCTCGGCCGCGACGAGCTGCGTCCGGCCGGTGCGGCGAGTCAGCTTGAACGCCGCCTCGTTGGCCTCCGACCCCGAGTTGGTGAAGAACACCTTGCCTTCAACCCCGAGCAGCTCCAGGAGTCGTTCGGCGAGCGTGATCTGCGCGACGGTGGTGAAGAAGTTGGAGACGTGGCCGAGCGTCCGCAGCTGCTCGGTCACGGCCGACACCAGCGCGGGGTGGCCGTGGCCGAGCGCGTTGACGGCGATCCCGCCGAGAAGGTCTAGGTAGCGGTTGCCCTCCGCGTCCCAGACGTAAGGACCCTCTCCCCTGGTCAGCACCAGTCGGGGCGGTCCGAACGTGTTCATCAGGGAGCGGGCGTAGCGCTCCTGGAGCAGCTCACTCATCTCTGGCCCCCCTCCGCAGAGCGCTACGGGTCCTGGTCTCCACGCCGGGAAGCACCTGGGTGCCGACGCCGGCGTCCGTGAAAATCTCCAGGAGCACCGCGTGCGGTTCCCGGCCGTCGACGACCGTGGCCCGGGGCACGCCGCCGGTGACCGCGTCCAGACAGGCGCGCATCTTGGGCACCATCCCGCTGGCAAGGCTGGGCATCAGCTCGGCCAATGCTTCGGGGCTGATCTGGCCTATGACGTCGTCGCTGCTGGGCCAGTCCCGGTAGAGCCCCTCGACGTCGGTGAGCACCAGCAGCTTCTCGGCGCCGAGAGCGACGGCCAAAGCAGCCGCCGCGGTGTCCGCGTTGACGTTGTGCACCTGGCCGAGCACGTCGGGAGCCACCGAGGAGATCACCGGGATCCGGCCCGCGTCGACGATGTCGAGGACTGCCTCGGGACGCACTCTTGCGACCTCGCCGACGAGCCCCAGGTCAACCTCCTCGCCGTCGACGACCGTAGTGGTGGGCTCGGCGGTGAACAGACCCGCGTCCTCCCCGCTGAGTCCCACCGCAAGGGGTCCGTGGCTGTTGATCCGTCCGACGAGCTCGCGGCCGACCTGGCCGACCAGCACCATCCGCACGACCTCCATGGCCTCGGGCGAGGTGACTCGCAGGCCGCCGCGGAACTCGGACACGATGTCGAGCCGGTCCAGCATCCGGCTGATCTGCGGGCCACCGCCGTGCACCACGACCGGACGGAAGCCGGCCATCCGGAGGAACACGATGTCCTCGGCAAGAGCACGCTTCAGGTCCGCGTCGATCATCGCATTGCCGCCGTACTTCACCACGATCGTCTTGCCGTGGTAGGCCTTCAGCCACGGCAGCGCCTCGGCGAGCGTCTGGGCCTTCGCTGTCAGTCGCTTCCACTCGTCGGGGGTCCTGCCGACGTCTGCAGTCATCGGGGCATCAGCTCGAGTAGGCCGAGTTCTCGTGCACGTAGGCGTGCGTGAGGTCGTTGGTCCAGATCGTGGCTTGGTGTACGCCGGACTTGAGGTCGATCGTCACGGTGACGTCCCGAGCGTTCAGGTCGATCCCCGCCGGCGACTCGTCCGGCTCGGACTTGCGGCAGACCCAGACGCCGTTCATCGCGACATCGAGGTCGGCGGGGTCGAACCGGGCGGCCGTCGTACCGACCGATGCGAGCACCCGGCCCCAGTTGGGGTCCTTGCCGAAGACCGCGGCCTTGAAGAGGTTGCTCCTGGCCACGGACCGGCCGACCTCCACCGCCTCGTCCTCCGTGGCCGCCCCGCGCACGGTGATGGCGATCTCGTGGTCGGCACCCTCCGCGTCGGCGAGGAGCTGCATCGCCAGGTCGGTGCAGGCACGCGTGAGTGCCAGGGTGAACTCCTTCTCCGTCGGGGTGATTCCGGACGCACCGCTCGTCATCAGCGTCACGGTGTCGTTGGTGGACATGCAGCCGTCGGAGTCGAGCCGGTCGAAGCTCGCCCGGGTGGGGGTGCGGAGAGGGGAGGAGGCGACGCAGGGGGCGGGCACGGGAGAGGTGGGCGGGACGACAAGCGAAGCGGCCAGCTGGGGGGAGAAA
>JBPCND010000337.1:0-3959 GCA_051001655.1 Nocardioides sp.
GTGCACCAGGGGCTCGCGGCGAAGATGCCGCCGTATGAGTACGCCCATCCCGACGACCTGCTCGACCGCGCCGCCGAGATGCGCGAGCCGGTGCTGATCGTGGCACTCGACTCGGTGACCGACCCGCGCAACCTCGGCGCGGTCGTCCGCTCGGCATCGGGTTTCGGCGCCCATGGCGTGCTCATCCCGGAGCGTCGCGCAGCCGGGATGACCGCCTCGGCCTGGAAGACGTCCGCAGGAGCGGCCGCCCGCATCCCCGTCGCGCAGGCCACCAACCTGACCCGGCAGCTCAAGGCCTACCAGGCGGCTGGCTGCATGGTGATCGGCCTCGCGGCCGATGGAGACGTCTCACTGCCGGAGCTCGAGCTGGGCGACGGGCCGCTGGTGGTGGTGGTGGGATCCGAGGGCGACGGGCTGTCGCGACTGGTGGCGCAGACGTGCGACCAACTCGTGTCGATCCCCATGGTCAACGCCCTCGAGTCGCTCAACGCCGGCGTGGCGGCCTCGGTGGCGTTGTACTCCATCGCGCAGCGGCGCATAGGACGCTAGCAGTACTGGCTGACCCAATCCCGAATGGTTCAATGAAGGATGCAGTCCACCCACTGGGGCAGGATTGTATCGGTGGCCGTTGGTCTCGGCTCGGCGACGCTGATGGCTGTATGCGGCACGACGACTTCGGCTTCGGATCCGCAGACGGTCGGTCGGAACAACCGTCGCATTACATCCGGCCGCGACGTTGATCGGCGCAGTCTCGCTGCACGAGGCACTCAACCTTTGCCGGACCCCATGCAGCCCGCGCGGATCAAGCCTGACTTCGAGCACGAGCTTTCCTGGGTGATTCGGTACCACCACGTTCCCGTTGCTCGGACTGGACAGATAGATCGTCCCCCCGTTGCGCCCACGAAGCAGTCCTACGGCGACCTTGTCGTGTTCCTCAAGCCATCCGGTTTCTGGGCTGCGTCCGAGCTTCCCGAGGAACAACTGCCCGCCGGATAACGATGGCGTGCTCAGGTCGGCGGTTCGGTCGCGAGTGCCTCGTCGGGCCGTTGCGTGAGGACGTCCTCGACGTACGACGTCGCAGCATCGAACAACGGGACGGCCCGCCCGGCCCGCTCGGAGAGGTACCACCGGTGCTCGAGCACCTCGTGGAACACCTCGGCCGGCTCGAGCCGCGCCCGTAGGTCCGCCGGGATCAGTCTGATGATCGGCTCGTAGATCTCGGTCAGCCACCGGTGTGCCACGACTGCACGGTCCTCACCACCTAGCTCGAGATGTGCTGCGTAGGCAGCTAGGTCGTTGAGCAGCCGCCGGGCCTGGTTGTCCTCGACGTGCAGACCGGTCAGGCCCTGCAGCTCGCGAGAGTGGTGCCCCGCCTCGACGACACGCGGCTGCATCCGGACGGTCGCGCCGTCCCAGTCGGTGACGATGTCGAGCTCGTCGATGTCGAAGCCGAGCTCGTTGAGCCGCTCGATCCGCTTCTCGATCCGCCAGATCTCATGGGTGGTGAACTCGTCGGCGCCGGTGAGCTCTCCCCACAGCGCTTCGTAGCGGCTCCGCACCTGCTCGGCGATCGACTGCGCGTCCACCGTCTCGTCGAGGAGCACACCTGCCTGCAGGTCGAGCAGCTCGCCGAAGATGTTGGTGACCGCGAGATCAAGGTCGTGCTCTCGCTGGCCCGGGCTCAGTGCCTGGTGCAGCTCACCGGTCTCGGCGTCGACAAGGTACGCCGTGAACGCGCCCGCGCTGCGCCGGAAGAGCACGTTCGACAACGAGACGTCGCCCCAGTAGAAACCGGCCAGGTGGAGCCG
Source organism: Nocardioides sp. (assembly GCA_051001655.1). GTDB lineage: Bacteria > Actinomycetota > Actinomycetes > Propionibacteriales > Nocardioidaceae > Nocardioides_B. Next base: position 1,809 of record JBPCND010000337.1, read on the forward strand.
CACCAGCAACGCGACCAGTGCGTCGATGAGGCTGGGCAGGTTTTCTGTGGGCAGCCCATGGGAGAACAGCGAGCGGTAGGGCAGCGAGAAGTGCAGGTGCCGGGTGACCAGGCACGGTTCGATCTCGGCACCGTCCTTCCCGACGCGTCCGGCCACGACGCCGACGGGCTCGACCGAGGGGAGGCCGAGCTTCCGCAGGTCTCGCAGCAGGCGGTACTCCTTGAACGCGTAGCGCTCCCGGGTCTCCTTCACTGCGTAGACGTCGCTGCCGAGCCGGACGATCCGCACGACGTGACGGGACAAGCCGCGGGGGAGCTGGATGACGACGTCGTCGCCCCACTCCTCGAGCGGGATGTCCCAGGGAAGCGTGACGAGCGCCGGGTTCGGTCTGGTCGCGACGATCCTCAACGCCATGCGGCCAGCCTAGACCGCATCGGCGGACGAGCTGTGGCACTCCAGGACGGTCGACGGCCTCGTCCAGGCGTCCGCAGGTGTCACAGCTGACGGGGATTGCGACCCCCGGGCCGACCGCTCAGTCGAGCAGGCCTTCGCGCAGTGCGGGCGCGAGCGCCGGCGTCAGCGGCAGTCGCGGGATGAGCGTGGCCTGCACCGCGTGATAGGTGTCCGGCTTCCCGCGCCAGACCATGCCGCCGGGGCGGTTCTGCGGGTCGAGCTCGTGGTGCCAGGAGCCGAGCCGGTCGTCGAGGAACACCGCCGCGATGTGGTCCCACCAGATGCGGTACCACCGGTCGTAGGAGGGGTCGCCCGTGGCCGTATGGAGAGCGGCAGCGGTAGCCGTGGCCTCGGCCGCGACCCAGTGCATGCGTTCGCGCACGACCGGACGGCCCTCCCAGTCCACCGTGTAGACGAACCCGTCGGCGCCGTCGGCCGACCATCCCTCGCGCACCGAGGCATCGAAGAGGGCGACCGCATCGTCGAGCAGCCACCCAGGCGCCGACTGCCCGAGCGCCGCACGGAGGTGCAGAGTCAGCCGGGCCCACTCGAGCCAGTGCCCGATCGTCGCGCCGTAGGGGCGGAACGCGTGCGCAGGCGTATCCACGTTGTAGCCCAGATCGGGGGCCCACGTGCTGTCGAAGTGCTCAGGTAGCCGCCAAGAGTGGGCTGGACCGAGATCGTGCACGACCCGCGTGACGATCCGCAGCGCACGGTCCAGGAGGCTGCGGTCACCGGTCGTGCCGGACGCGGCCAGAAGCGCCTCCACCGTGTGCATGTTGGCGTTCACTCCTCGGTAGTCGTCGAGCGAGGAGAACGTCTCGTCCCACTGCTCCACGACCATGCCGTGCTCGTCGTCCCAGAACTTCTCGAGCAGCACCGAGAGCGCCGAGTCGAGGAGGTCTGCGGCCCCAGGTCGGCCTGCGCAGGTGGCGCTGGACGCTGCGAGCACGACGAACGCGTGCTCATAGGCCGTCTTGTCCCGCGACGTAGGGCCGTCCGCGGCGACGCTGGCATACCAACCGCTGTTGCTGTCGTCGTGGAAGCGCCCGGTCAGTGCCGCGAGCCCGTGGTCCACGAGCGGTCCGCAGCCGGGACGGCCCATCAGGTGGCCGAGCGCGAAGACGTGCGTCATCCGAGCGGTGATCCACAGCTCCACCGGCCGGTCGAGCTGTGGGTCACCGGCGACGTCGAGCCACGCGAAGCCACCGGCCGGGTGGCGAGCAGACCGACTGAACCGCAGCAGGCGGTCGGTCTCGCCCTCGAGCCACCGCGTGTGTGCCGGCGACCCGATCCAGGTCATCGTGATGCCAGCGAGGAGTAGCGGTCGCCCACCTTGTACGTCGCCACTCCCAGCGTCGTGTCGCTCTGGCCGTAGTAGGCGAACCAGGTGTCCTTGAAGTGCACGAGGCCCTCGACGAACGTCACGTTGGAAACCAGGCCGTGCTGGTCCTCGTACGTCGACGGCTCCAGCCACGGGCGGTTCATCTGCGCCAGGATGACCGACGGTTCCGCCGGGTCGAACAGCAGCTGACCGCAGGTGTAGCGCACCGAGCCGTCCGGGTTCTTCACGGCCGCGTTGTGGATCAGCAGGATCAACCCGTTGTTGGTGAGAATCGGCTGCGGACCGACCTCGACGAGGAACTCTCCGAAGGTGCCGGGACTGGGGGTCATCACCGGCTCGTCCTGGGAGCACGG
>JBPCND010000338.1:0-9326 GCA_051001655.1 Nocardioides sp.
GTTTCGGGAGAGTTGTGCACCATGACCCCGTCGGCGAAGTAGTTGTGGCTACCCTCGACCTCGATGTCGAAGCGGTGCATCGACCGAGTCTGCGGCTTGATGTGGATGTCGAGGACTCGAGCGGGTACAGGCCGAAGCTTCGGCTCCACGAAATCTGAAGCGACATCGAATTGACCGCGTAGTCCCTCGAGCAGCTTGTAATCCATCGAGGGGTGGACACAGGGTGCGATGTACTCGAGGAACTGCCGAGACGAAGAGGTCGAGAAGGTCAGGACGGCCTTGGCCGCCGCACCCGACGAACGCCAGGAGGTATTGAAGCCGTGGGTGTCACGCAGGTAGTCCACCAACCTGTCGCGCGACCCTTCAGTGAGCGCCTCGACGCAGAACTGGATCCGCCCGCTTCCGCCTGCTGTTCGCACCTGCAGCCCCTTTGACCGCACCGTGAAACAGCCGTCATCCATGAACCAGATCGCGAGTGCGAGGGGTGTCAGAACCTTGAGGTACTCATCTGTGATGGTGCGTTTGCCATTGCCCATGTAGACGGTCCGCTGAAGCTCCGCGAGCTCGGGGAGAGGCGTGAAGTCTGCGAATACCGCCCCGTTGGCGCCCGTCCGCCGCGAGCAAGCAATGCTCCCGAGCAATGATACCTTCCAGTCTAGGTACTCCGCCGGCTGCGCCCCGTGCCCAAGCCGAAACCGGACCCCGTCGCGGTCACGTCGATTCGGTGAGAGGTTCCCGTCACCCAGCAGCGACCCCAGGACCACCTGCCACTGCTGGGCGCTGAGTCGGTGGGTCTCGGTGACCATGACCCTGTCTCCTGCGATCAGCTCTCCGGCTTCACGCCAGCCGCTGGGAGTCCGGATCAGGTGGTTCTCCGTGGCGGCGAACTGGGCTCGACCATTGCCGTGGGACTTTTCGACACTGAACTGCAGGAACTTGTCGGTGATGCCGTTGTCGAACCAGTTGACGATTCGACGGGGCACCACCGCGTCCTTCTCGGCGTCGTAGGACATCACCTCAAGGTCCAGCTTCTGGTTGACGATCTTGCCGATCTTCTCGGTGGTGCCGTCCGCGAGCAGCACCCGAGTGCCGTATGAGAGGCATCCAAACATGACTTCGATTTTCTCGCGGAGTTGGGTGAGGAAGATCATCGTGGTGCCGGCACCGTTGAGTGCCCCGGTCATCTTGCGCAGGGCCTGGCTCATCAGCCGGGCCTGGAGGCCGACGTGGCTGTCGCCCATCTCACCCTCGATCTCGGCACGCGGCACGAGCGCAGCCACCGAGTCGATCACGATCAGGTCGAGCGCGCCCGACCGGACCAGCATGTCCGCGATCTCGAGAGCCTGCTCGCCGGAGTCCGGCTGGGAGACCAGCAGGGCGTCGGTGTCGACGCCGAGCGCCTTGGCGTAGCCCGGGTCGAGGGCGTGCTCGGCGTCGATGAACGCCACGATTCCGCCGGCCCTCTGGGCATTGGCCACCGCGTGCAGCGCCACCGTCGTCTTGCCCGAGGACTCGGGGCCGTAGATCTCCACGACCCGTCCACGCGGCAGCCCACCGATGCCGAGCGCCACGTCGAGGGCGATGGCGCCCGTCGGGATGACCTCGAGCGCCGCCCGGGTCTCTTCGCCCAGTCGCATGACCGAGCCCTTGCCGAACTGCCGCTCGATGTTTGCGAGAGCGGCGTCGAGCGCCTTGTCGCGGTCTCCACCAGCCATGGTCGTCCGTCCGTCTGTCCGCCTCGAAGGGGATCCTGTTGTCTTCTTCATCGTCAACGACACTAGAGAGGTCCTCCGACAGTCTGCGAGCCCGATGTCGCGACCTGGGGATATCCACCGCGAGTCGACGACTGTTCCGTCGAGACAGACCCTAGCCCGAACAGGTGTTCGACCCGGTTCGACACGCCGCCGACGCGCAGCGGCCCGCGCGCTCACGCGGGCAGACGTACCTGGAACCGACAGCCGGCCTCGCGGTTGTCGACGCTGACCCGCCCCCGATGCGCCTCGACGATCCCCTTCACGATGGCCAGCCCCAGGCCTGCTCCCGCGGTCCCGGGCGCCGGCGGGCGGGCCTGCTCACCGCGCCAGGCGACGTCGAACACCCGAGCCAGGTCGTCCTCGTGAATGCCCCCGCAGCCGTCGGTCACGGAGAGCTCCACCCCGTCCGGCGACGTCCGGCCGACGATCCGCACCATGCCGTCCGCGGGGGTGTGCCGGATGGCGTTCGAGACCAGGTTGGCCACGACGCGGGTGAGCCCGGCAGGATCGGCGCGTACGACGAGCCCGTCCTCGACCGACCCGCCCAGCCGAACACCACCGGCCCGGGCAACCGGCTCCGCACCGGCCAGAGCCTCGCTCACCAGGTCGCCCACCGCGACGCTCTCCAGGGTCATCGGCAGGACGCCTGCGTGGATCCGGGACAGCTCGAAGAGGTCGTCGACCATCCGGACCATGCGGTCCACCTCGTCACGCATCTGCCGGTGGTAGCGGTCCGGGTCCTCGGCGAGACCGTCCTCCAGCGCCTCGGTCATCGCGCGCAGCCCCGCCAACGGCGTACGCAGGTCGTGCGAGACCCACGAGACCAGCTCGCGCCGGGACTCCTCGAGCCGGACCTCACGGTCGCGGGCCTCCGCCAGCCGCTCACTGGTCCGGGTCAGCTCCTCGGACAGCTCCTGGAACTCGGCCGGGCCGTGTCCCGAACCGGAGAACTCCCCCACCTCACCGAACCGGCGGGCCTCCTCGCGCAACGCTCGGGAGGACCGCACCAGCCCGGCGCCGGACGCCATCGCGAAGGTGACAGCGACCACGCCCGCGACGACGCAGACCCACAGGACCACCTCGAAGTCGTGCTCGGAGAGGAACATCGCCCGCGCAGTGCCGACCACGCCCGCGACGACCGCAGCCACCGCGGCCAACGCGACCAGGGGCGGCAGCCAGCGCAGGGACCGGCTGCGCATCAGCCAGCCGACCGCGAGACCGACCACCCCCACCGCTGCCGACCATCCCACCGCGACCAGCACGATCTGCACCTCGTCGCGACTCAACCGCCTGCCTCCCACCGGTAGCCGACTCCCCACACCGTCACGAGCCGTTCGGGGTGCGTCGGGTCGGACTCGACCTTCTCGCGCAGCCGTCGCACGTGCACAGTCACGGTCGACTGGTCGCCGAACGACCAGCCCCACACCTGGGCGAGCAGGTCCTCGCGGGTGTGCACCGCGCCGGGGTGGGCGACCAGGAACAGCAGCAGGTCGAACTCCCGCGCCGTGAGCGCGAGGCGCTCGCCGCGCAGGACCGCGGTCCGCTGGTCACCGTCGACGCACAGCTCGCCGTCCTCCACGCGTCCTGCCGAGACGGTCCCCTGCTCACCGGAGCGCCGCAAGACGGAGTCGACGCGCAGCACGAGCTCGCGCGGACTGAACGGCTTGGTCACGTAGTCGTCGGCACCGTGCTGGAACCCGATGACCCGGTCGGTCTCCGCGCCGAGAGCGGTGAGCATGATCACGGGCACGTCGGAACGGTCCCGCAGCCGACGGCACACCTCGAGACCGTCGATCCCGGGCAGCATCAGGTCCAGCACCACGAGGTCGGCAGGCCGGTCGCGCATCTCCCGCAGGGCACTCTCCCCGTCGGTCGACTCCGCGACCTGGTGCCCGCCGGCACGCAGATAGGACACGACCACCTCGCGCACGGTGTGGTCGTCGTCGACGACGAGGACGCGGGCCACGGTCGCCTCCTCCTACGGAGCCTGGGTACGTCGGTCGGCGGACCGTCGCGCGGCCAGTGCCCAGCCGGCCGCCACCACCAGCAGCACGACCGCGAGGGCGAACCACCAGGCGAGGTAGGGCCGGTTCAACAGGAAGGGGTCGTCGGGCTTCGCGCCGAACCGGCCCAGGCTCGGCAGGACAGCCAGCGTGATGGTGCCGAGGACCACTGCCGCTGCAACGAAGGGCGCTCGTGCCCAGGGCGGAAGGAGCCGCACGACGACGTACCAGACGAGGACCACCAACGGAGCCACCACGAAGTCGTGCACCAGCACCCCGCCGGTCAGCCACGCGCCGATCTCGAGGAGGTCCGGCAGGTCCAGGCCCAGCACGAGCCAGGCACCCCACAGCATCAACGCGACCCCTGCACCACCGAGCCCGCCACGCACCCAGGTCGTCACGTCGCCTCCAGCCGACGGAGCCACTTGGTCTGCAGCACACCGGGTCGTCCCGGGGCGATCAACCGGCAGGGGAAGCCGTGGTCGAGGCTGAGCGGCTCGCCGTCGAGCCCGAGCGCCACCAGAGTGAGCGGGTCGTCGACGACGTTGCCGGCCAGCTCCGAGGTCCGGAACGGTCCGTCCTTCTGCAGCGAGGTCGCCTGCACCGTGGACCCCGCGGGGGCGCCGACGAGGAACAGCAGGTCGCGCAGCTGCACGCCGGTCCAGTCGCCCGACGCGCTCCAGCCCTCGACGCAGGCGATCGGCAGCCGTTCGGTGACCTGGGGCATCGCTGCGAGGTCTGCCAGCGTCAGCTGCTTCTTGCGGTCACCGGCGACGACGGTGAGGACATAGCCGGGATCGGTCGCCGCAGCCGTCACACCGGCAACGCGCGCCGTCTTGTTGATCGGGACACCGCCCCCGGGGACGTAGTGGTTCTCGAAGACCGACACCTTGCGTAGCCAGGGGACGGACCCTCCGGCGACGGAGAGGACGGCGAGACCGGAGGCGACGTACGTCGTCCGCAGCAGTCCCCGCCGGGTCAGGCCGGACGACTCGTCCTCCCCATCGTCCACGGGAGCGGCGAAGGCGTCCCGGATCACCGGCAGCTTCACCGCGATGTGCAGGACCAGTGCACCGATCGCCACCCAGGCCACGGCGTAGTGGGTGGATCGGAACGAGAAGACCAGCCAGGGATACCACTGCGAGGCGTTGGCGATTCCGGACGCGACCTGGAAGATCGCGGCCGCGACCAGCACCCCGATCGAGCCGCGCTCCAGGGCGTGCAGCAGCAGCGCGCGCCGGTCCTGCCACGGTGGCCGCGTGTAGAGCTTCGGGTAGACGGCGTAGAGCTTGACCAGCAGCAGCGGCACGGAGGCGACGCCGGTCAGGTAGTGCAGGCCCTGGCTGACCTGGTAGATCCAGACCGGCCGGGTGAGCGGTGTGAACCAGCCCGGAGGGTCCAGGTCCTGGAGCGCGTGGCTGTAGAGCCCGGTCAGGAACGCGATCCCGAAGCACAGTCCGAGCCACACGCCCACCCGGGCTGCCACTTCCGGGCTGCGCAACGTGGTGCGGACCTCTGCCTCGGTGGGAATCCGCACGTCAGGCCCGCCTGTCCAGGACGGCGAACCAACGCCCGTCGATGCTGTCCGTGAGCGTGACCGAGAAGCCGATGTCCGCGGCCAGGTCGCCGAGTGCCTCGGGTCCGATGACGGCCCACGGGAACGGTCCGCTCCGGCGTCCCCCGCACTCGAGGGTCACGCGCACGGTGCGCAGGCCGGAGCCCGGTGGGCCGAGGTCCATCACGACTCTGCCCGAAGGAGCCAGCAGCTCGGCCACCCGACGCAGCAGCCGACCGGGGTCGCCGCCGATGCCGGTGTTGCCGTCCGCCAGCAACGCCGTGCTCCAGCGTCCCTCCCCGGGCAGCGGACCGTAAACGTCGCGGTTCAGGGCTCCGGCACCGCGGGCGCGAGTCTGTCGGACCGCCTCGTCCACGACGTCGATGCCCAGCACGCCGAGGCCACGTTGCGCGAGGTGCTGCGTCATCCGGCCGGGACCGCAGCCGATGTCGAGCGTAGGCCCGACGCAGTGGTCGAGCAGCGCCCGGTCCGAGGCGTCGGCAGGACCGCCCCAGAAACCCACTGGCAGCGCTCTGGGGAACGAGTCGAGACCGTGCACGACGCATGGCTCACCGCGCAAGGCGGCGGCGTACAGGCTCCCTGCCCGCATCTCCCCCTGGGCCGTCATCGCAGCACCTCGCCGGCCAGGACCTGGTCCCAGCAGCGGGCGAACCTGGTGCCCGGGGCGAGCCCTGCGACGTACGCCGCGTCGTCGGCGTCGTCGACGTCACGCATCGGCGGGCCGACCGCGACGAGCGCCCCGGCGGCCTCGAGCGCCAAGCGGGTCTCGGCGCAGGTACGCGCGGTCGACATCTCGACCCCGCGGAGGGCATCGGCGAGGTCGGGACGAGCAAGGCCCAGCACCCACCAGCCACCGTCCTCGGCCGGGCCGAGCACCGCATCGGCGCGCTCTCGAAGCAGGTCGACGACCACGCGGAGGTCGGCGCCGGTGGCCTGGGGGGTGTCCATGCCGACCTGGACCACGGCTGTTCCCGCGAGGGCTGCGACGTCCTGATGAGCATGGGCCAACCGGGCTGCGAACCCGTCGCCGCGCTGCGGCAGGACCGACCAGTCCGCCACCCTGGCCAGGAGGATCTCGGCATCCACCCCGTCGGCGAGGTCACCGTCGAGCGCGAGGTAGCACCGGTCCGCACCGAAGGCGGACTCGCACGCGTCGAGGGTGTCGTGCAGGGCGGCGGCCGCCAGCTGGGCTGCGACCTCGGGCCCCACGCGGGCCCCGAGCCGGGTCTTCACGACGCCGGGCACCGGAGCCTTCGCCACGGCAAGGCCGACGGGTCGCCGGTTCATGCGAGCACCTTGGCGAAGTCACGGGCGGCGCGGACCGTGCCCCGGACGGAGCCGGACACCTTCGACCGGGTGCCGGCCGCGCGTGGATGGTAGGCGACGTCGTGCTCGGTCACCGTCCACCCCGCCTCAGTCGCTCGTTGCAACAACTCCACCGGATACCCGAAGCGACGGTCCTCCACACCCAGGGCCACCAGGTCGGAGGTCCGCGTGACCCGCATGGGTGCGATGTCGTGCACGGTCGTGCCGATCCGGCGACGCAGCCACCAGAGGACCAGGGCGTTGCCGGCCCGGGCGTGCCACGGCCAGACCCCACGACGGACAGGCCGGCGGCGACCGGTGGCCATCGTGGCGGTCCCGGCCCGCACCTCGGCGAGCAGCGGCAGCAGGTCGAGCGGGTCGAAGGAGCCGTCGCCGTCCATGACCGCGAGGAACTCCGCGCGGGCGGCCACCACGCCGGCGTGCACCGCGGCGCCGTACCCCGGACTGCTCTCGGTGACCACCCGTGCTCCGAACGCTGCAGCCACCTCCGCCGTGTCGTCGGAGGACCCGTTGTCGACGACGATCACGGAGAACTCCGCCGGGATCCGAGGGAGCAGGTCCCGCAGCGCCGGGCCCTCGTCCCGGCACGGAAGCACGAGGTCACACACCGCGGTCATGTGCGCAGCCTAGGGAACCTCGGTGGTCGCGGGCGGTCACCAACCCTTACGGAAGGCTGACGGCGAGCGCGTGGGGTGCGGTCACGCCGAGGCGATGTGCCTACGCTGAGCGCCATGACGACGGCCACGGACGCACAGCTCCGTCCGCCACGTCCTGGTCGCGCCGGGCGCGCCGCGCGCCGCGGCCTGGTGGGCGCGATCGTTCTGATGACGCTGGCGATGGTGGTGCCGGCGGTGACCGGCTGGAACGTGCGGGTCAACTCCTTTCCCCCGCTCCACGCCGAATGGATGCCGCGCGTCGGCATCGTCACCGTGCCCGCCCTGCTGCTGGCCCTGCTGTCGGTGCGCTTCGCCGTGGATCTTGCGGAGCGGCTGTCCTGGCGACTCCTGCTGCTCGCCACCTTCGTCGGTGGACTGGCGTGGATGCTGGCGCTGGCGCTCGTGGACGGGACGTCGGGGATCGGGGACATCCTCGACAGCGACTACGAGTACCTCCAGACCGCTCGGGCCACCGACGACCTGCCGGCCACGTTGGAGGAGTACGTCTCCCGGATCGGCTACGACGCCGAGCCGAACAACTGGCAGGTCCACATCGCCGGACATCCACCCGGTGCCCTGACGTTCTTCGTGGCACTGGCCCGGCTGGGGCTCGGGTCCGGTCTCGCCGCGGGCTTCGTCGTCACGGTCCTCGCCGCCACCACGGCGGTCGCGGTGATGCTCACCGTGCGGGTGCTCGGCGCCGAGTCGCTGGCCCGACGGGCCGCCCCGTTCCTCGTCCTCGGCCCGACCGCGATCTGGCAGGCGGTGTCGGCCGACGCGATGTTCGCCGCCGTCGCCGCGTGGGGGCTCGCGGCACTGGCGGTCGCGGCGACCCGACGCAGCGTCGTGCTGTCGGTCGTGGCCGGTCTGCTGCTCGGCTACTGCGTGATGTTGTCCTACGGGCTGCCGCTGCTGGGGGTGCTGGCGCTGACCGTGCTGTGGCTCGGCCGGTCGTGGTTCCCGGTGGGCTTCGCCGCGGTGGCGGCTCTGGTCGTCGTCGGCTCGTTCCACGTGTTCGGCTTCTCCTACCTCGAGGCGATACCGGCGATCCGGGACCGGTACTTCGAGGGGGTCGGCGGGCGCCGGCCGACGACGTACTGGCTCTGGGGCGGACCGGCAGCGCTGCTGTTCGCCACCGGCCCGCTGCTAGGTGCCGCGCTCGGGCATGCGCTGGCCGACTGGCGCGGCCTCGGCCTGGCTGGGAGCCGTTCCCGGGTGGTGCTGCTGCTGTCCGGCGCCGCTGTCGCCTCGGTGCTGCTGGCGATCGCCTCGCAGATGAGCAAGGCCGAGGTCGAGCGGATCTGGCTGCCGTTCGTGCCGTGGCTGCTGCTGTCCTGTGCGCTGCTGCCGGAGCGGTGGCGTCGCCGCGGGCTGGCTCTCCAGGTCGGCTTCGCCCTGGTCGTCCAGCACCTGCTGCACACCGGCTGGTGAGGCCGCGGGGTCGGCGGCCAGCGCAGGGGTGGCCAATTTCGAGGCTGTGCGCGGGTCAGCGCAGGCGGTCAGCGCAGGGGGGCGGTCGCGAACTCGACGAGGCCCTCGGCCGGGGCGACCGACGCCCGGAAGCCGAGCTCGGCGGCGGCCCGGTCGGCAGAGGCGACGACGTGGCGTACGTCGCCGATCCGGAACTCGCCGGTGACCTGCGGAGCGAGCGACGACCCGGTCCCACGGGCGACGTGCGCGGCGACCGTGGCGATGTCGACGGGGCTCCCCGAGCAGACGTTGTAGACCCGCATCGACCCGGCCGGGTCGCCGGCCACCGACCCGAGAGCCGCCAGGTTGGCCAGCGCGACATCGCCCACGTGCACGAAGTCGCGCATCTGGCCGCCGTCCTCGAACACCTGCGGCGGCCGACCGGCCTCCACTTTTGACCTGAAGATCGCCGCCACCCCTGAGGACGGAGTGTCCCGCGGCATGTGCGGGCCGTAGACGTTGTGGTAGCGCAGCGCCACCACGGCCGAGTCTGCCTGGCGCGCCCAGGCCGACGCGTAGTTCTCCTGCGCCACCTTGCTCG
>JBPCND010000339.1:0-10389 GCA_051001655.1 Nocardioides sp.
GACGGTGGCTGACGCTCCTCAGCCGACGGTGACTCCGGCGCTCGTCCTCACGGCTTTGCGTCGTATCGGGCTGCCTGCGGTCGAGGCGCAGACTCAGCCCGAGGGCAAGACCCTCGTCAACTTCGACACCATCTTCTTTGCGAATCCCGAATCCTTCAGCCGGACCGTCACCCTGCTCGGTCAACGCGTCGACATTTAGGCTGCTCCCGCCCAGTTCACCTGGATCCACGGCGACGGCACGACCGCCTTGACCGAGACACCTGGCGCGCCGTACCCATCCAAGGACGTCATCCACCAGTACATCGACGCCACTCAGACCGTGCAGACCGGCGTGGACGTCACCTACCGAGCACAGTTCAGGGTCAACGACGGAAACTGGCAGGACATCTCCGACACGGTGACCATTACCGGACCGAAGAACGAGCTCCGGATCAGCGAGGCGACGGCCGTGCTTTCCGGCGACTACAACTGACCATCCACAGCTTTCAAAATGTGCCTGGTCCTTGTCGGTCCGTCGTGATGTAGTGGTTCGAACAGTTGTTCGATCCAATGGAGTCAGAGTGTCGTTGACCCAAGGACCCGTCGGCCCCAAGCCGACCCCAGCACCGCGTGACCTGGCGGCTCTGCCTGACCAGGAGCTCCTGGACATGGCCGCACGCTTGCAGGCCCAGCAGAACGCCGATAGTGCGTACCGCCTCGAGGTCTATGCCGGCATACGGGAGCACTGCGAGAAGGACTACGTCGCCCGGAAGGCCGAAGGGCAGAAGCATTTCGTGCTCACCCCCCTGCGGGAAGCCGCCATGGAGCTTGCCGGGGTGCTGCACACCAGCGAGAAGCGGATCGAGGTCGATCTCGGCACCCGCGACCGGGTGGCGCGATGGTTTCCGGAGATGTGGCAACGCTGCCTCGCTGGGCGGGCCGACCTCTGGCACGCCCAGGTGCTCACCGACGCCGCGGAGTGCCTCGCTGACGAGGAGGACATCCCACGCTTCGCCGAGCTCATGGAGGACTTCTTCGCCCGGTACGACGACCAGGGCAGTCCGCTCATGACGATCGATCGTCACCAGCTCGCCAACGCCGCGCGCTACCGGAGGCTCAAGTTCCCCCAGAAGTCGTCTGCCGAGACGTTCAGGGAGGCGCACGCCAAGCGACGTGTCTGGAGCAACCTCGACGACAACGGGATGGGCACGCTCGGTGTGACCTGCGCAGCGACCGACGTGATGGCCTGCGACTACCGGCTCACTCTGATCGCTCGGAAACGTTGTGAGAACTCAGACGATGGCGGGACGCTCGAGCAGATGCGGGCAGACACCGTGCGGGACCTGATCCTGGGTCGACTCAGGGTGGGAGCGCTCAACTCTGACCTGGAGTCGGGCGTCAGGGCCGCCGGTGGAGACCCGGAGAGCACGTTCGAGGTGGTGGAGGACGTCGGTGCGTTCGCGCGACCCGTCATCAACGTCACGGTCCCGATCTCCACGCTGATGGGATGCTCCGAGGAGCCCGGGATCCTCTCGGGAGGCGATCCCCTGCCTGCGGACGTGGTTCGGGAGATCGCCACTGGACTCGGGTCCACGTGGTACCGCCTGCTCACCGATCCCGCGGGTGATTTCCAAGAGCTTTCCAGCACCGGATACCAACCCACCGATCCGCTCTGGAGGTCGGTGGTGGCCCGAGACCGGACTTGTGTCTGGCCGCATTGCCATCGTCCGGCGGTGGCCTGCGAGTGCGACCACCGCGTCCAGCATCCGGAGGGGACTACGTGTGAGTGCAACCTGGACTCGCTGTGCCACCGCCACCACATGACCAAGCACTCGGAGGGCGTCGAAGTCGACCGAGAACCGGACGGGACCTACGTCATCCGGACCCGACGCGGCAGCACACTTCGAAGCAGTCCGGCAGAGCAGCCCTAACGGAAGGTTTGCGGAGTCAAGAACGGCGCCCACCCCCGTGGGTGGGCGCCCTTCTTGAGGTCTGGCCTACGCCCTGCCCGGTGCCCGATTTGACGGACTGCCGGTGGTGTCGCGGCAGTTCGACGCACCCGACGTCCCCATGTGCGGGCCGGGGTTGCCACCCTCAGCGTGGTCGGCCTCCTGGACGTGGTCAGTGCCGAAGTAGGAGAAGCCGGGCGACGGCGCTTCGCCTGCAGGTGCGACGCAGTGCGCGGCGGCAGCGCCCCCGGCGCTGACCAGGATCGACCCACCCACCATGGCCGTGACGGCGATGGTCTTCGCGAGCTTTGCAAGCATGGTGCCTCCAAGAGGTTGGTGTTGCTGACGTCGTTGTATACGGCCGCGAGACCGGTCCCGTTGAAACGACCGAACATTTCTTGCGAAAGTCGTGCCGGGGCTCGCTCGGAGGCGAAGGACGGGGCCGCCAACGTGGCAGCCCCGTCCTTCCTTCCCCTCATGCCTTGGACCCGGGTCGAGGAGGCCGAAGGCAAGCTTGTGTGAGCTACTCCACCGGAACGGCGAGTTCCTGCCCGACGTACACCGATGCACCCGAGAGAGCGTTCAGCTGCTCGATGTGGTGCACCATCTCGCGCACCTCGCCGGGCTCGGCCACCCCGGTGGCGATGCCCCACAGCGTGTCACCCTCCTGCACCATCACAGTGCGCGTCGGGATCGGTTCGCCCGCGTCGCCGCTGGCTGCCGAGGTCGAGCCGAACATCGTGAAAGCCGCGAGCAACAGGCCGAGGAGCAACACCGTCAGGACCAGCCGGCCACGACGGGTCAGACGCACCGTGGGCGTCATGAATGCCGGGCCGATGACTGCTGTGCTCATCTCAGACCTCCGAGTGGGGGAGTCGGTCGTGGTGTTCATGTAGACAGGTGTATCGGGAGCCACCGACAACTCTCGTCATCAGCTAGTCGAATACCCGTTCGATCGAACACATGTGCGACGTTAGAGCATGTGTTCGAACGAATCAAGGCCGACACCGCCGCGACACGCCGTTCGAACAGATGTTTGAACGGGAGGTGCCTCCGGCACTACCGTGGAGCTCACCAGTCGGTGAGAGGAAGAGGCGGATCCCCATGAGCGCAGGCAGCGGCAAGAAGTCGGACACCGCAAGGGTCTCCGAACTCCCGGACGGCCCACCGAACGCCAACGGCCTCACCGCCCGCCAGCAACGCGTCCTCACCGTGATCAAGGACGCTATAGAGCGACGGGGATACCCGCCCAGCATGCGCGAGATCGGCGAGCGCGTCGGCCTGACCAGCTCCTCCTCCGTCGCGCACCAACTCCGGGTGCTTGAAGAGAAGGGCTACCTCAAGCGTGACCCGAACCGCCCTCGCGCCCTGTCGGTCTTCGACCCCGATGAGACCAACGCCGTCGACGAGACCAACTCCGTCGACGAGACGGGCGTCGGGGACGCGATGCCGGCAGCCAACTACGTCCCGCTGGTCGGCCGGATCGCTGCCGGCGGCCCGATCCTCGCCGAGGAACGCATCGAGGAGATCTTTCCGCTACCGAAGACCTTGGTCGGCGACGGCACGCTCTTTCTTCTCGAGGTCGCCGGCGACTCGATGATCGACGCGGCCATCTGCAACGGCGACTACGTGGTGATCCGCCAGCAGCCGACCGCCGAGAACGGCGAGATCGTCGCCGCGATGATCGACGGCGAGGCCACCGTCAAGACCTTCCAGCGCAACGACGGCCGGGTCTGGCTGCTCCCCCACAACGATGCCGACGACCGGATCGACGGCACCCACGCGACGATCCTCGGCAAGGTCACCGCGGTCCTGCGCCGGGTCTAGGCAGAGATCTGGACAGCGGGGTCAGACCCAGGATGGGTCAGCCGAGCTCGACGACGAGAAGCGGCCCACCGTCGTAGCGGCCGCCGTCGATGGCGATCACCAGCCCGTCGGCGTACGAGATCGGCCCCTCGGTGTCCTCCGACGGTTTGCCCACAAGGGTGCCGATGATGCTGTGGCCGTGCACGATGCACCGACCTCCCAGTGTCGCCAGCATGTCCTGCGCCACCCGGGCACCGTCGTCGCCGGCGAAGTCGAAGCGGTTGGTCAAGGAGGCGAACACCTCCCACAGCGCCTCGGCATCCGCGGCGTCGTCGGCCAGCAACGAGGTCACCGACTCGTTGATCTCCTCGACCGAGCTTCCCCATTCGAGGTAGTCGGTCGCGTCGGAGTGCATCAGGAGGTAGTCACCGACCCGCGCCATCACCGGGAGCGAACGCATCCACTCCACGTCGTCCTCGGTGAGGGCCTCCTGGTCCGAGGCCGACCCCCCGTTGATGGCCCACAGCTCGCCGAACCTGGTCTCAGGGAACTGGTGGTAGCCCAGCGCCAGCGCCTCGTGGTTTCCCATCAGCACATGCACGTTGTCGGGCGCCTTCTGCTGCACGGACCGGACGAGACCGATCGTGCCGATCCCGTCCGGTCCCCGGTCGAGCAGGTCACCGAGCACCCACAACTGGTGGTCTCCGCCGGTCCAAGTCCCGTCGTCCCGGATCAGGCCGGCGCCGGCCAGGCCGTTGCGGAGGTCGTCGACGTACCCGTGCACGTCGCTTACCACGAAGAGGCTCATTCCCCCATCTTGTCAGCCGCGGGGCTGCCTCAGCGCTCTGCCTGCAGCTGACCGCGGATCGCTCCGGTCGGGTACTCAGCGTTGTGCACGTTGACGTAGAAGTTGTCGGGGTTCGCCAGGATCTCGGCGACCGTCTGGCCGGCTGCGAAGGCGGGGTTCCCGTTGGGAAGGATCTCGCCTTGGGTCAGGCAGTCCGCGGCGTTGCCGTCAGCGGGAGGGGCCAGATTGACGACGATGGGGCCGTTGCTTCCCGCAGGGCCCCTGTGGATGTGGGCCCCCGTTGCAGTCGCAATCTTGTCGACCGTCAGCACGTAGCACAGCGTCGTCGGGTCGCCGTCGATGGCGAACACGTAGGCCTCGCCACGACCGTTCGGGTCGCCGACGATGCGGTTGGTCGTGGTGCTGACCTCGTTGCGACCGTTGAGGTCGGTCTCGAGGACCGTGTTGGTGTGACCGGCGACGGCCATGCCGATGGGTACGACGGTGGCGGTGATCGCCGTCGCGGCGACCGCTCCGGCAACGGCAAGTCGCTTCTTCTTCGTGTCGAACATCTGGCCCTCCTGGGCAGCTGGATGGATTCCCGTGTCCGCCGTTCGTGACCCAGGTCACCCTGGATGGGTCGACGTAGGGTCGAGTTATGATACGGCCACCCGCGGTCGCCGCAGCGCTCGCGCTCGCACTGACCGCAGGGTGTACGGCGCAGCAGTCCGTGTCCGAGCCACCGTCGAAGCTGCCGTCGATGTCGCCGAGCGTAGGCGTGACCACCCCCGGCGCAAGCCCCACCGGCCCGGTCCCGAAGCCGACGCCCAGCGGCCCGCCGCCCGACGAGCGCGGGACGTTCGACGCGAGTGCTGCCATGGCCGACGTACGCCTCCTCGCCAGCGAGATCGGCCCCCGGCTGGCAACCGGTCCGGCCTTCCGGCGGGCCGGCCGGGTGGTCCGAACACGTCTCTCGGGGCTGGGCTACCGGGTCTCCTTCCAGAGGTTCCCGGTGCCGGCCGGCGACTCCTGGGGTGTCCCGGTCAAGGCCGGCAGCTCGTTCAACGTGGTCGGTGTGCCGCCCGGCCTCGACCCCGGGGAGCCGCACCGGCTGGTCGGCGCCCACCTCGACACCGTGGCCGTCGCGCCGGGGGCCGAGGACAACGCCAGCGGGGTCGCCGTCCTGCTGGAGCTTGCCCGGCTGGCGGCCTCGACGCTCAGCGGGGAGCCACAGCTGCCCACGGTGTTCGTGGCCTTCGGCGCGGAGGAGCCACGGGGTGCCGGCGATGACATGCACCACTTCGGCTCCCGGCACTATGTGGCCACGATGCCCGCCCGGCAGGCCGGGAGCCTGCGCGCGATGGTCTCCCTCGACCGGGTGGGGGTCGGCCGCGTCGTACCCGTGTGCACCGGCCCGCTCGACGACGGCCGGGTCCAGGCGAACGTTCTGCGCGCCGCACGCCGCGTCGACGTGCCCACGCAGCCGTGCGAGAACACCGCGAGCGACCACTGGTCGTTCGAGAAGGCCGGCCTCCCCGCGGTCCGCCTCGGCAGCACCAGCTACGCTGCCTACCACTCCGCGGCCGACGTCCCCGCCGTCGTCTCCCCCATCCAGCTCGGCAGGACCGGCCGGCTCGCCTGGGCCTGGCTCAGGAGCTGGCTCAGGGGCTGACCCGCCGGCTGAACGCGGGACCGCTGGTCGCCCACAGCAGCCGGAGGGTGGGCAGCCCGTCGCGCCAGGACACGAAGCGCGGTGTGAACGACTCGTCCATCTCATACGGCACCAGCTCGACCGCCTTGAGCCGGTCGCCCCACCACACCGTCTCGAGCACCACCCCGACCTGGGTCTGGGCCATGAAGTCCATGTCGAAGACGAAGTTGCCCAGCGAGTGCAGCACCGGGGCGTCTCGGATCGTCGAGACGCCCTGCACCCAGTGCGGATGCCCGCCGACGACGAGGTCCGCCCCGGCCGAGACGACCTCCCGGGCGACCTGGCGCTGCACCGGCTCGGGCACGTTGGTGTACTGCGTCCCCCAGTGCGGCAGCGCGACCACCACGTCGACCCGGCGAGCGGTCCGGCGCACGTCGCCGAGGAACCTGTCGAGCTCCGCGCGGTCGAGCGGCCCGGTCCGCGGCGGCATGCTCACCGACAGCGCCCCGGTGCGGCCCGGACCGGCCTCCGGTGTCTCCCCGATCGCGTTGAAGCCCACGAAGCCGAAGCTCGTGCCGCGGCGGGTGACCAGGGCGGGTCGGCGCGCCGCGGCGAGGTCCCGCCCGGCCCCGAAGGTGACCAGCCCGGCCCGCGCCAGGCGGTGGACGGTCTGCCGCAGAGCGAGCGGACCGAAGTCCCCGGCGTGGTTGTTGGCTAGGCTCAGCACGTCGAAGCCAGCCCCGACCAGCTCGCCGGCGACGCTCGGGTCGGCCGCGAAGGAGTCGCCACCCTGGGTGGGTGCCCCGGCCATAGACAGCGTGCTCTCCAGGTTGCCGACGGTGACATCCGCCGAGCGCAGCCGAGCGGCGGTCGCCCGGAGCTGGCGACCCGGCTCATCCCCAGCGGCGTCGGCGACCCGGCGTCCGAGCATGATGTCGCCGACGACGGTCAGCGTCGTGGGCCTTGGGACGCAGCGGCCTGTCTTCGTTCGCAGGGGGTACGCCGCCGGCCGTCGCAGCGGGTGCATCCCGCCCACGACGGCCACCCGCACCCGCGGTCCCACCTGGGCGGCAGGCAGCACGGCCAGCGCATCCGGGTCAGCGACCAGGGCGGCGGCCGAGTCGACGGTACGGCGGCCGCCGGATCCGTCCAGCAGCCGACGGGCCCGCTCCTCGGAGAGCCGCAACGGCCGCCGGGTCTGGTGGGTGGCGATCACCAGCGGCTGGGTGCACGCCGCCTCCACCGGCGCAGCGGCCGACGGGGAGTCCGTCGGGGCGGCTGTCGGCGTGGACCGCGACGGCGACGGGACGCCGGGATCGGGACGTGGGGCCGCGTCCGGCGTACACGCTGCAGAGACGGCGACCACGACGACCACAGCGACGACCGCCGTCGCACCACGGGCCGGAGCGAACCGATTCAACGACTGATCACGAACGAGTCGTGCATCGAGCCGCTCGTGTTGACGTAGCTGGCCGTGAGTCTCGAACTGGTGACCTTCAGCTTGGTCCAACCGGTTGTGCGGCCGCCCGACGTGACGAACCAGGGGCGGTCCGGGTCGCCAGGGTTGACCCCTTGGTAGCGACCACCCACGCGGCCCGAGGTGACCTGGACCGTCCCGGCACCGGCGGCGTAGGCGTCATCCCTGCCGGTGTCGCTCACGCAGGCCGCGTCGAACCGGCCGGGCCGCACCCTGGGGCAGGCAGCCGAGAGCTCGATCTGCTTGCTGCGCTCGTAGATGTGGTTGTGCCCGGTGAGGACGAGGTCGACACGTTCGCGGAGCAGGAGGTTCTCGATCACCGAGCCGGCGTCACAACCCGGATGGCCGGCACCGCTGGACAGACAGGGGTAGTGCATCCCGACGACCACCCACGGGATGCCGGCGTCGCGGGCCCCTTCGAGCTGTCGCACCAGCCACCGGCGGTCGGCCGTGCCGCGCCGGTAGTCGTAGGTGTGCCCCGCGAGGGTCAGCCGCGGCGAGATCATCAGCACCTTGATAAGTGGGTCGGCGGCCGGGTAGGTGAAGGCGTACTGGCGGGCGTAGGCGCCGCGGGCGTCGAGCTTGTCCCGGAGGCAGGCGGCGAACCGGGCGACCCTGCCGTCGGAGCCGTCGTCCGCCTCGTGGTTGCCGGCCACCAACTCGAACGGGAAGTCCGGCCCCTTCGACGACAGGTGGCTGCGCACGTAGTCGCACCAGGCCGCGTCGGAGCTTGTCTCGTCGTAGTCGAGGTCGCCGAGGGCGAGGAAGAACTCCGCTGCCGAGGAGTCGAGCCTCTCGAGGGCCTCGGTCGTGTGGCTGTTGGCGCCGAGGTCCCCACCGGCTCCGAACACGACCGACGGCTCGGCACCGGCGCCCGACGCGTCGAGGACCTCCGTGGGCGGGGGCGGCAGCGCCGAGGCCGGCACACCGCCGATCGACACGAGAGCCGAGACGAACACGGAGATCAGGAGGGCACGGAGAGCCGGTCGGGCCATGCTCCGACGCTAACACCAGGGAGGTCAGGTCTCAGGAGGCCAGACGCCTGAGCGCCTCGAGGACGACGTCACGGTCGGTCGTCGGCCACATCCGCGGCAGTGAGGCGCGCAGGAAGCTGCCGTACCTCGCGGTGACCAGGCGTGGGTCGAGCACAGCGACGACCCCCTTGTCGCTGGTGGTCCGGATCAGCCGCCCGGAACCCTGCGCGAGCAGCAGCGCGGCGTGGGTGGCGGCCACCTGCATGAAGCCGTTGCCGCCGGCCTTGTCCGCGGCACGTTGTCGCGCCGACATCAGCGGGTCGTCGGGGCGCGGGAACGGGATCCGGTCGATGATCACGAGCTGACAGGTGTCGCCGGGCACGTCGAGGCCCTGCCACAGCGACAGCGTGCCGAACAGGCAGGCATGCGGGTCCTCGACGAAGATCCTGGCGAGCTCGGACAGCTGCGCGTCGCCCTGCGCGAGAATCGTCAGGTGTGGCAGACGCTCCCGCACCGCCTCCGCAGCGGTCTCGGCGGCGCGCCGCGAGGAGAACAGCCCGAGCGTCCGTCCCTCGGCGGCATCGACCAGGCCGACGATCTCGTCGACCTGCGCCGTGCCGAGACCATCTCGCCCTGGAGGCGGCAGGTGCCGGGCGATGTAGAGGATGCCCTGCTTTGCGTAGTCGAACGGCGAGCCGACGTCGATGCCCCGCCAGGGCAGGATCTCGTCCTCGACCCCCGGAGCCGGTTCGACCGCCGGCGTCGCATCGATCGAGTGGTCGACCCGCTCACTCGGCCTGAGGCCGATGCTGGTCGCCACCGTGTCGAAGTCACCGCCCAGCATCAGGGTCGCGCTGGTGAACACCACCGTCTTGTCGGTGAGCAGCTTGTCGCGCAGCTGCCTCCACACCTGCAGCGGTGCGACGCAAAGGTAGTCGCCGCCCCGACTCCGCTCCCGCTCGCTGAGCCAGATCACGTCGCTCTCGAGATGGGCGGTCATCCGCTCGGCGTTCTTGAAGATCTCCTGCACCCAACCCCTGGCCTGGGTCCGGCCGGGGTCGGCCTCCCCGTCGCCGGGGGCGTCCTTGGGGAAGGCCGACACCAGCGCCCGTGCGGAGTCGCGGACCAGGACGAGCGCGTCGGCGAGCTCGCTCGGCAGGGTGTCGAACCGGCCGGGCGTGCTGGCCTCGAAGGCGGAGCGCAGCGCCTCAGCGGCGTCGGCGAGATCGTCGGCCTCGCTGCCGGCGACCGACGCCGCGCTCGACACGTGCTTCTGGCTACGCCTGGCGGCCCGCTCGATCTCCGGGACGCTCAGCTCGTCGGTGGCGGCCTGAGTTACCCGGGCGGTGAGCTCATGGGCCTCGTCGATCACCACGACGTCGTACTCAGGGATCATCGGGACACCCTCGATCGCGTCGATCGCGAGCAGGGAGTGGTTGGTGACGACCACCTGCGACTTAGCCGCTCGCTCACGTGCCCGCTCCGCGAAACATTCGGTGCCGAACGGGCACTTGGACGCCCCCAGGCACTCGCGGTGGTTGACCGACACCTGGCGCCACAGCCGGTCGGTGTGCTTGGGCGCCGAGTCCTTGTCCCCGGGGCCACCCGCGCCGGCCTCCTTCTCCGCCCAGGCGCGGAGCTTGAGGATCTCGGCGCCCATCGACCCCTCCGGCACGTCGACGAGGGTGCCCTGGTCGTCCGGGACTCCCTCACGGACCCGGTGCAGGCAGGCGTAGTTGGACCGACCCTTCAGGACGGCGTACGAC
>JBPCND010000340.1:0-20650 GCA_051001655.1 Nocardioides sp.
GTGGGTGCGTGGGTCGGGAAAGGGAGAAGCCCGTGCGTGCGTCCACCCCGGCCGACGTGGCCAAGAAGGCCGCGAAGAAGGCGCCGGCCAAGAAGGCGCCGGCCAAGAAGGCGCCGGCCAAGAAGGCGGCGAAGAAGACTGCCCCTGCACAGCAAACGGTTCCCGGCGACAGCCTCCCGCCGCGCAAGGAAGCTGGCCCCAAGGCCACCCCTCCGGCGGACTTCGACCCTGCCACCGGCTAGCCCGTGCACGTGCGCGCGACCTCGGTCGTTTCGGACTGAGGGCGACGGCGCCGTACCCTGGTCCGGCCATGACTGCCACTCCTGAAACGCGCTCGCCGTCGCCCCGGACCTATCAGGTGCGCACGCACGGCTGCCAGATGAACGTGCACGACTCCGAGCGGCTCGCGGGGCTGCTGGAGGTGGCCGGCTACGTCCCTTTCGAGGGACAGGCGGGCACAGCGGACGTCGTCGTCTTCAACACCTGTGCTGTGCGGGAGAACGCCGACAACAAGCTCTACGGCAACCTCGGACATCTTGCCTCGGTCAAGGCCAGGCACCCCGGCATGCAGATCGCCGTGGGCGGCTGCCTCGCCCAGAAGGACCGCGGCGAGATCACCCGCAAAGCGCCCTGGGTCGACGTCGTGTTCGGCACCCACAACATCGGCTCGCTTCCAGTGCTGCTCGAGCGAGCCCGGGGGCAGCAGGA
This sequence comes from Nocardioides sp., assembly GCA_051001655.1. Taxonomy (GTDB): domain Bacteria; phylum Actinomycetota; class Actinomycetes; order Propionibacteriales; family Nocardioidaceae; genus Nocardioides_B. The sequence continues at coordinate 709 of JBPCND010000340.1, forward strand.
GGCACAGGTCGAGATCCTCGAGTCGCTCGAGGTGTTCCCGTCGACCTTGCCGACCAAGCGCGAGTCAGCGTACGCAGCCTGGGTGTCGATCTCGGTCGGGTGCAACAACACCTGCACGTTCTGCATCGTCCCGGCGCTGCGCGGCAAGGAGCGTGACAGGGAGCCCGCAACCATCATCGCCGAGATCCGCGCGCTCGTGGACGAGGGAGTCAGCGAGGTCACGCTGCTGGGGCAGAACGTCAACTCCTACGGGTCTGCGTTCGGTGACCGTCTCGCGTTCGGCACGCTGCTGCGGGCCTGCGGCGAGATCGAAGGTCTCGAGCGGGTCCGGTTCACGAGCCCGCACCCCAAGGACTTCACCGACGACGTGATCGCCGCGATGGCGCAGACCCCCAACGTGATGCCGCAGCTGCACATGCCCTTGCAGTCCGGGTCGGACAAGGTGCTCCAGGACATGCGGCGGTCCTACCGGCAGGCGAAGTTCCTCGGGATCATCGACCGGGTCCGTGCCGCGATCCCGGACGCCGCGATCACCACCGACATCATCGTGGGTTTCCCCGGCGAGACCGAGGAGGACTTCCTCGAGACGCTGCACGTCGTGCGCGAAGCCCGGTTCGCCGGTGCGTTCACCTTCCAGTACTCCAAGCGCCCGGGAACGCCGGCGGCCGTGCTCGAGGAGCAGGTGCCGCGCGAGGTGGTGCAGGAGCGCTACGAGCGGCTGGTAGCTCTCGCCGACGACGTCGCGTGGACGGAGAACAAGGCTTTGGTCGGCCGGACCGTCGAGCTGATGGTGGCCGAGGGGGAGGGTCGCAAGGACGTGCAGACCCATCGGCTGTCCGGACGCGCACGGGACAACCGGCTCGTGCACTTCACGCCCGTCGACGCGGACGGCCGCACGGTCGACGTACGCCCGGGGGACAAGGTCGACGTCGAGGTGACGTACGGCGCGCCGCACCACCTGGTTGCAGACGTCCCGGTCCGGTCGGTCCGCCGCACCCGGTCCGGTGACGCCTGGGAGCGGCGAACCGCTCCCGCGCCGGCCGGTGTCCCGCTCGGCCTTCCGTCCTTCGGGGTTCCGGCTCCGCTTCCGGATGCTCCGGCCTGCCGCTGACGTTGGTCAGAAGCCGTGGCTGAGGATCGGGGGGACCGGTCCGGCGCGGAGCGCGGTCAGGACGGCGAGCTCGTGCGGGACCACCGGGTCGGGCAGCTCCTTGAGCGGGAACCATCGCATCTCGGCGCATTTGTCCGCCTCGATGATGCTGGGCTCGCCGGACCACGAGCTCGACGTGAAGAAGTAGTCCACCCGTTCGTCGACCGGAAGACCGGTTCCGCCGGTGCGCTGCATGGCGCAGAGGGCGGTCAGCTCGACGTGGGCGACGCCGACCTCTTCGCGGGCCTCTCGCGCGGCGGCTTCGAGCACCGTCTCCCCACGTTCGACATGACCGGCCGCCGCGGCAGCCCAGTGCTCGTCGCGGTAGCCGGTGCCGCGCCGCAGCTGGAGCAGGACCTCCCGGTCGTCCTTGGCGCCGCCCCGGAGGAAGAACACGTAGGCGGCGGGTACGACGACGAAGCGGGATGGCCCGGGCATGCCCGGCAGGCTAACCGTGCGAGTGCCCCGGATGGCTCGATGGGTCGCTGTCGTGGCTGGGCAGTTCGGCCGGGTTGGTCTCCTCGTCCACCGCGTCCGGCGAGCGGGCCGGGTCGTCCGCGTGGGCCAGACCCGCATCGTCGGGGTGCATGGACGAGTCGCCGTCCGTGCGGTCCTGGGCGGACGCCAATGTGCCCGTTCCCTCGATGCCCTCGAAGGGACCCTCACGCTCGCTGCTGATGCCGAGGTCGCCGGCGAGGCCCTGCTCGCTCTCGCCGCTGGGGTTCCCCTCGCGGCTCATCCGCCGCCGGAGCCGTCCGAGGGCTGGTCCAGGGACGTCCCGGCGTTCTCGGCCTGCAGCGAGCGCTCCTGCGAGTCAGGATCGGGCTGCGGGTCCGGTCCTGGCTCACCCTCGGGCGTGCCGGGCGTGGGGATGATGCTCGGTCCCTCCGGCGTACTGCTGGGCACGACATCGGGGTCGGGGGGCGTCTGTGGGTCTGTCATACCCGAGCCGTACCCGTGCGCTCCGGTTCAGAAACGTCGAATCAGCGGATGTCGTCGTTCTTGCCGTCGAGCTTGTCGAGGGCGTTCTTGGCCTTCAGTCGTCCCTGAGCGATCTTGTCGCTGTGCTTCTTGCCGGTCTTCTTGTCGACGGCATCGGCGGCCTTGTCGACTCCGGTGGCGATCTTGTCCCCGTGTTGGTCGACGGCCTTGGTCAGCTGTTGCTTGGCCTTGTCCAGGAATCCCATGCTTGCGTCCTCTCGTCGTTTGTCAGACTCTCCATCATGATCGGTGACGACTCAAGGCGGCCTGCGTGTCCCGCTCAGCCGGTCGTCCGGGTCGTCGCCGTCGTGGGTCCGACCGCCGCGGGCAAGAGCGACCTCTCCCTCGACCTGGCGGAGGCGCTCGGCGGCGAGGTGGTGAACGCCGACTCGATGCAGGTCTACCGCGGGATGGACGTCGGGACCGCCAAGCTGTCGCAGGGCGAGCGTCGCGGCATCCCCCACCATCTCCTCGACGTGCTCGACGTCACCGGGACGGCCACGGTCGCACAGTTCCAGCAGCTAGCGCGAAGCGTCATCGACGACTGCCTTGACCGCGGCGTGACCCCGGTGTTGGTCGGTGGGTCGGCGCTCTACACCCGGGCCGTGCTGGACCGGTTCGAGTTCCCCGGCACGGATCCAGCGGTGCGCGAACGTCTCGAAGGCGAGCTGGACGCGCGCGGGCCGGAGGCGCTGCACGTCCGGCTGGCGGCGGTCGACCCTGTCTCTGCCGAGCGGATCAGCGTGACGAACGGACGCCGCGTCGTACGCGCGCTCGAGGTCGTCGAGATCACCGGCCGCCCGTACAGCGCGACCCTGCCGTCGCTGACCTACTTCTACGACAACCCGGTCCAGGTCGGTGTTGCGATCCCGCGGTCGGTCCTCGACGAGCGGATCGCCCAGCGCGTCCGGCGGATGTGGGACGCGGGGTTCGTCGAGGAGGTACGGCGGCTCGCCGAGACCGGCTTGCGAGAGGGCCGGACCGCTGCACGGGCGCTCGGCTACCAGCAGGTCCTGGCCTTTATCGACGGTCAGATCACCGAGTCGCGGGCCCGCGAGCAGACGGTCGTCCGGACCCGGCAGTTCGCGCGGCGACAGGACGCCTGGCTCCGCAAGGACCCTCGGATCACCTGGGTCGCCTGGGACGATCCGGACCGCGTGGCAGTCGCGCTGGCAGTGATCGGAGGGTCGCGAGTTGCCAACAGGGTCAGAGCCGGGGAGGCTGGGTAGCAGACAACCCCAGAACCGTTCCTCGGGAGGAACCCATGCTGCACATCTCGCGCCGGACCTCCGCATCGGGCATGGCGGCTTTCACCGCCCTCTGTGTCGCGGGCGCCGGAGCCGTCACGCTGACCGGAGCCGCAGGTGCGCAGGCGGCGGAGAGGCCGCACTACACGAAGAAGATCCCGATCAGCCGCGGCTATGGCGGAGCGGTCACCTCCGTCGACCCGGAGGCGTCCAAGGTCGGCATCAGGGTGTTGAAGGCCGGCGGCAACGCGGTCGACGCGGCCGTGGCCACCGCCGCTGCCCTCGGCGTGACCGAGCCCTACAGCGCGGGGCTCGGCTGCGGCGGCTTCTTCGTCTACTACGACGCCGCCACCCGCGAGGTGCACACCATCGACGGCCGCGAGACCGCACCTCGGTCCATGCCGCGGGACGCCTTCATCGACCCCGAGACGGGAAAGCCCTACCCGTTCACTCCTGAGCTCGTGACCAGCGGCGTCTCCGTCGGTGTGCCGGGCACCCCCAGGACCTGGGCAAAGGCCCTCAAGGCATGGGGGACCTACGGCCTCCGTCGAGCGCTCAAGCCGGCCGCGGCACTGGCCGACCGGGGCTTCGTCGGGGACGAGACGTTCGCCGAGCAGACCGAGGACAACCAGATCCGCTTCGGGGCCTACACGACCACTCCCGACCTCTTCCTTCCCGGTGGCGAGCCGCCCGAGGTGGGCTCGGTGTTCGAGAACGACGACCTCGCCAGGACCTACCGGTTCCTGGGTCGCAAGGGCGTCAGGCCGTTCTACCGCGGCAAGCTGGCACGGGAGATCGTCGCCTCCGTCCAGGACCCGCCGAAGAGCCCGACGACCGAGCTGCCGGTGATGCCAGGCTTCATGAAGCGTCGTGACCTGAGGAGATACCGCGCACGGTTCCAGGACCCGACCCACTCCGACTACCGCGGTTACTCCGTCTACGGGATGGCGCCGGTCTCCTCCGGCGGGTCCACCGTCGGTGAGTCGCTGAACATCCTGGAGCAGTTCGACCTCTCCACACTGGGCGTCGGCGGGAAGCTGCATCACTACCTGGAGTCGACGGCGTTGGCATTCGCAGACCGGGCGGCCTACCTCGGCGACCCGGCGTACGTCGACGTCCCCCTCAAGAAGCTGTTGTCCGACAAGTTTGCGGCCGAGCGAGCCTGCGAGATCGACCCGAAGCAGGCCGCCACCAAGCCTGTCGCCACCGGCGACGTGAACCACTTCAACGGCAGGTGCTCGCCGGACCAGCCCGGTGCCGTGCAGCGCGCCGACACCGAGAACGTCGAGACCACCAACCTCACCGTGGCCGACCAGTGGGGCAACGTCGTCGAGTACACCCTCACGATCGAGCAGACCGGCGGGTCCGGACTGCTCGTCGAGGACCGCGGGTTCCTGCTCAACAACGAGCTGACCGACTTCTCGCTCGTCTACGACCCGGACGATCCCAACCGGATCCAGGGAGGCAAGCGGCCGCGCTCCTCGATGGCCCCGACGATCGTGCTCAAGCGCGGCAAGCCGTTCCTGGCCCTCGGGTCACCCGGCGGCTCGACGATCATCACCACCGTGACGCAGATCCTCTTCAACCGGATCGACCGCCGGATGCCGATCTTGAAGGCTCTCGCCGAGCCGCGGGCCAGCCAGCGGAACTCCGCGACGGTGACGGCCGAGCCCGAGTTCATCGCCGAGCACCCCCAGCTGGAATCGCGCTTCGGCCACGATCTTGTCCCCGCGGGCGACGCCTTGACCAGTGCGGCCGAGATCGGCGCTGCGACAGCCATCCAGTTCCGCAGCCGCGGTCGGCTGACTGCCGTCGCCGAACCGGAACGCCGCGGTGGCGGCTCGGCGCTGGTGGTGTCTAAGAAGCGGCTCGACTGAGCAGCGACCGGTCATCGAACGCGTCGAGCACGAAGATCGCCGCGTCGCAGGTCGTGCAGCAGAACTCACCGTCGAGGACGGGCAGCAACACCCGTTCGTCACCGCAGTCGGGGCACAACGCGACTTCGCCCCGGAGCATCAGCACCTGTGATCTGTCCATGCCCCTACCGTCGCAGAGGGCTCCGACAGTTCCAGTCAGGCACGCGCGGGCCGATCGGGTCTAGGCTTGCCGGCATGGCTGATGACACCTTCACCGTCGAGCGTTCCACGACCGTCGAAGCGCCTGCGGAGAGCATCTACCCGCACATCGCGGACTTCCACCGGTGGACTGTCTGGTCACCGTGGGAGGACGTCGACCCGGGCCTGCAGCGAAGCTACTCCGGGCCCGAGTCGGGCACTGGCGCGAAGTACGCCTGGTCCGGCAACCGCAAGGCCGGTCGCGGAAGTATGGAGTTCGTCCGGACCGACCACCCCCGCCGCGTCGAGATCGACCTGGTCTTCGAGAAGCCGTGGAAGGCCCGCAACGACACCATCTTCGCCCTCGAGCCAGTGGCGGCGGATCCGCAACGCACCCAGGTCACCTGGACGATGACCGGTCCTCAGACGCTGCGCGGCAGGGTCCTCGGCAAGGTCTTCAACATGGAGAAGCTCCTGGGCAACGACTTCGAGAAGGGCCTGGCCAGACTCAAGTCCGTTGCGGAGGGCCAGGTCGCGCCTCCCGCCTAGACTTGCCCCGTGACAGCGCAGTGACCAGCAGCTTCCGGTTCCTGAAGGGACACGGCACGGAGAACGACTTCGTGCTGCTGCCCGACCCCGACGGCACGGTGCACGGCGAGCTGTCGGCGGATCTCGTGGCTCGGCTGTGCGACCGGCGGGCCGGCATCGGTGGCGACGGCGTCCTCCGGGCGGTGCGGACGGCGTCGTACGACGACCCGGCCTCCGTCGCGGCACGTGGGCGGGCCGAGTGGTTCATGGACCACCGCAACGCCGACGGGTCGACGTCGGAGATGTGCGGCAACGGCATCCGGTTGTTCGCGCGCTATCTCGCCGACCACGAAGGCATCGACCCGACCGAGCCGATCCCGGTCGGCACCCGGGCCGGAGTACGCACGGTGACGATCAGCGACGACGGCGACGGCGTGACGGTCGACATGGGCCAGCCCCAGGTGCTCGGGGAGACCAAGGTCAGCGCGGGGAACCGGTCGTGGCCGGCGCTGCACGTGTCGATGGGCAACCCGCACGCGGTGGCCTTCGTGGACTCCCTCGACGACGCCGGTCAGCTGGTGGACCCGCCGAGGCACGACCCGGCCGACTACCCTGCGGGTGTCAACGTCGAGTTCGTGATCCGTCGCGGCGAGCACCATGTCGCGATGCGCGTGCACGAGCGGGGCTCGGGGGAGACCCGGTCCTGCGGCACCGGAGCCTGCGCCGTGATGGTGGCAGCAGCGCTCGGTGACGGGGCGGATCGGAATACGACATACCGCGTGGACGTTCCCGGAGGGACACTGCACGTGGCCTGGACCGAGGACAACCGAGTGCTCCTGACAGGTCCGGCCGTACTCGTGGCCGACGGCACCTGGACCGAAATGGCCTCGCGGCGATGACGCCGCGCATGCGACCCTGGAAGAACCTATGACGAACGCACACCCACACCCAGCAGACCTGCCCCTCGAGCCGGCCGAGAACTTCGACCTCGACGCCGAGCTCGCCGACACCGAGGTGTGGGATGAGGTCGACGACGCCAATGTCGAGTCCGGCTACGCCGACGTCGACGACCCGGATCCCGAGGAGAGCGCCGGTGACGTGGATCTCGCGGCCCGACACGCGCTACGGCGTGTCGCGGGCCTCTCGACCGAGCTCGAGGACATCTCCGAGGTCGAGTACCGCCAGCTCCGGCTCGAGCGGGTCATCCTCGTCGGCGTCTGGACGGAGGGGTCCGTCACCGATGCCGAGAACTCCATGGCAGAGCTGGCGCTGCTCGCCGAGACGGCCGGGTCGCAGGTGCTCGACGCGCTCTACCAGCGGCGGCAGAAGCCCGACCCGGCGACCTACATCGGCCGCGGCAAGGTCGAGGGTCTCGCCGAGATCGTGCAGGCCACCGGCGCGGACACGGTGATCTGCGACGGTGAGCTCGCGCCTTCGCAGCTGAGGAACCTCGAGGACCGGGTCAAGGTCAACGTCGTCGACCGGACTGCGCTGATCCTCGACATCTTCGCCCAGCACGCGAAGTCGCGTGAGGGTCAGGCCCAGGTCGAGCTGGCGCAGCTGAGCTACATGAAGCAACGGCTGCGTGGCTGGGGTGGGAACCTGTCCCGGCAGGCTGGTGGCCGGGTCGGCTCGCAGGGCGGCGGAATCGGTGGTCGTGGACCCGGTGAGACCAAGATCGAGACCGACCGGCGCCGGATCAACACCAAGATCGCCAAGCTGCGCAACGAACTCAAGCACATGCGCACGACACGCGACACGAAGCGCTCCGAGCGCAGACGCCATCAGGTCCCCTCGGTCGCGATCGCCGGCTACACCAACGCCGGCAAGTCCTCGCTGCTCAACCGGCTCACCGATGCCGGTGTGCTGGTCGAGGACTCGCTGTTCGCGACGCTGGACCCGACCACCCGCAAGACGACGACGTCGGACGGACGCATCTTCACGATGTCGGACACGGTCGGTTTCGTCCGGCACCTCCCGCACCAGCTCGTCGAGGCCTTCCGCTCGACCCTGGAGGAGGTCGCCGACTCGGACCTGATCCTGCACGTGGTCGACGGGTCGCACCCCGACCCCGAGGGACAGCTGAGTGCGGTCCGGGAGGTGTTCGCCGAGATCGGTGCCGACACGGTGCCCGAGCTGGTCGTGATCAACAAAGCGGACACGGCCGACCCGATGGTGCTCGCCCGACTGCGCCAGCGCGAGCCACACTCGGTGGTCGTCTCGGCCAGGACCGGAGAGGGGATCTCCTCGGCACTTGTCGTCATCGAGGGGGAGCTGCCGCATCCGGGTGTTCCCTTCGAGGCGCTGCTGCCCTACGAGCGTGGCGACCTGCTCAACCGGATCCACGTCTCCGGCGAGGTCGAGCACGTCGAGCACACCGGCGACGGCACGGTCGTCCGTGGCCGGGTGCACGAGGACCTCGCGGGCGAGCTGGCGCCGTACCTCACCACCCCCGCCTGAACTCGACTGCGAGGTTCGGCGTCCGGCCCACACACTGGTCATGAACTGCGCATTTCTACGGATGGAGCCGGCCTGGGTCAGATCCGTGGCAGCGCAATCACGCTGGTTTCTGCCGGCCCGCCGGCGACGTCTGGTGTTCTGGGTCCTGGGTTCTGGGTTCTTCGTTCTGGGTTCTGGGGAGGATCTCCGTCACCAGGTGCCTGAGATCCTCCCCAGATCGGCGGCCTCCGGCCGCGCGGACGGACACTTCGATCCCGATGCGTGCCTCCGTCGTACTCGTGCAGGGTGTGAGTGCCGAGCAGGTGGAGGTCCCCGCGCGCCACGAAGCCACCGTGCTGGTCGAGCAGGACCCGCTGCGGCTCGACCGGGACGCCGCAGGCCACGTGCAGCACCCGCAGCATCGGGACCGGGCTGCCGCGTCGCTGCGAGTCGAGGACGGACCTGATCTCCTCGAAGGTGCAGTAGTCGAGATGGAGCGCAGCGTCGGCTAGGACTACCACGTCGAGCATGTTCAGGTCGCGTGCACACGCCAGCAGCGTCTCGGCCGGACTGGCCAGCGGCAGCCCCGCATGGTCGACCAGTGTGACCGGCGTTGGATGGCGAGTGATCCTGAGCCCCGCTCGCTGAACCCGGTTCCCGCTCGTCGACATCGTCGCAAAAGATGGGCTCGTCGGGGAGCACGAGTTGCCATGCCTGCAGGTCCCGCATGCGGCTCAGCTCCTGACGGGGCGATGCAGCCCGTGGCTCACCTTGGTCCAGGCGGGGGAGCGCCGCTGACCGAGGACGGGACCGACGGGTGGCTGCATGTGTCGATGCTGCCCGGTCCGGGCTCCGAGTGTCGGGGTTGACGTTCGCATGCAGTTCGTGACCACTCTGCGCCCTCGACCACAGGCCCGGCACGAAATCTTCCAGTCCCGCGACCCGGTGGGTGCGCTCGGTCAGATCAGGGTGTCCCAAGGACCCCAGATCGCGAACGAGATCCCCTTGCTGGCCTGGATGTTGACGAAGAGGGTCTCGCCGTCCGGGCTGAACGTCGAGCCGGCGAACTCGTCGTCGGTGCGGTCACGCGTCGTGTTGACGTGGAGCTGATTCCAGGCGAGGTTCACCAGGGTGCCGTTCGGCAGGAGGCCACGGACGTAGTTGTCCTCGTTGCCGTCCTCGCACAGCACCAGCGTGCCCTCCCGGCTGGTGATGTTGTCGGGAAAGTCGAGGACCTCGCGGCTGGCCGACTCGTAGACCATCGTCAGCGTCTCGGCACGGGTGTCGTAGGCCCAGACCTGGCCGAAGCCGTTGCCGAAGCCGGCGCGGTCGTGGTTGCCCGCCTCTGGCGCTCCGCCGCCCTGGGTGGAGGTGAAGAAGACGACGCCGTCCTCGTAGACCTGACCCTCGAGGCGTGAGAAGTACGCCGCTCCCTGTGCCCAGCCCTGCGAGCTGACGAACGTCAGCGCGGTGTCGTTCGAGGTGGGCGCGGTCTGACCGGGGGTGTAGGGGAAGCTCGGGTCCGGGTCCGCGATCGGCACCCAGGTCACGTCGAAGGTGGTCCCCCGGTCGTGGTGGCCCTCGAGGTGGGCGTTGGGTCGCCCGGTGACGGACAGCATCTCGAGCCTGCCCTCGTCATGCAGCTTGTTGATCTTCATCGGGTGGTTCTTCGGCGTGTACCGGTAGAAACCCGAGGCGAACGCGAAGTTGTCCTCGGTCAGGTAGAGCACGCCGGCCTCGGGGTCGAAGGACACCGCCTCATGGGCGAACCGGCCGGCCGCAGTGATCGGTTTGCCGGGCGCTCGCCCCAGAGACCGCTCGCCCACCGGCACCTCGAAGATGTAGCCGTGCGGCTTCTGGAGACCGGTGTTGGGTGCCCGGGTGAAGTCGGGTCCCACGTCGGGCCCGTTGACGGTCTCCTCGCAGGTGACCCAGCTGCCCCACGGCATGATCCCTCCGGAGCAGTTCATCATCGTGCCGCTTAGGCTGGTCCATGACTCGAGGACCTCGCCCTGCTTGGTGGTGTGGATGGTCGTCGTACCCCCGCCGGCGGCCTGGTCATAGGGTCGTCGCGGGCCGAACGCGCCGGGTGAGCCGTTGACCTCGTGGTTGCGGATCAGGAAGACGGTGTCGCCCGGCCCGTCGAACGCACCCATCCCGTCGTGGCGCCCGGGCAGCTTCGTGCCGTCATCGAGCACCACCGGCTGCTCCGTGTCGTGGAAGGACCGGTAGGAGAACCCCGGGGGCAACGCCAGCCGGACCATCCCGTCGCGTTGGTCGGGGACCGGGACCAACCCGGCCACCGCGGCAGCGGCGGACGGGGCCAAGACGGCGCCAGACGCGGAGTTCACGAATCCGGCGAAGGGGCCTCCGGCTACGGCGGCAGCCAGGCTGCCCTTGAGCACGGTACGGCGGTCGAGCGTCATGTCGTCCTCCTGTGTATCCCCCGAGGAGCGAGGGTGATGGTTCCGTCCACCCTAGTCACGACGGTCGGTGGTGGGAAGAGCCCGCGAGGCTTGACAAACCGGCTGGACGTGATGCAGGTTACTGGATGTAACCGCTTTCAGAAACCGGTTACATATCCTAGCCGAGGAGGTGCTGTGCGGCCCACGATCCGCGACGTCGCGCAACGTGCCGGGGTGTCCATCGCCACCGTGTCCCGGGTCCTTCGGGACTCCGACAGCGTCACCGACCGCACCCGGGACCGGGTGACCACCGCCGTCGCGGAGCTGCAGTTCACCCCCAGCCAGCTCGGTCGTCAGCTCGCCGAGCGACGCCACGCGGCCAACGGCATCGTCTTCCCGGACCTCGCAGGCCCCTACTACGCCGAGGTGGTCCTCGGCTACGAAGCGGTCGCCGCGGAGCTCGGCCGGTCGGTGCTGATCCTGTCCACCCACGGCCGCAACGCCGCGCCGGCGATGGTCGAGGACATGGCCAACCGGTGCGACGGCCTGGTGATCCTGGGCCGGACCGTCGCCGACGAGGTGGTGGACCGGCTGGCGGCCCGAGGGACCCCGCTGGTCCTCCTGGCCAGGCCCCCGGCCGGGCGCTGCGACTCGGTGAACGCCGAAGGGCGCACCAGCGCGGCGAAGCTCACAGCTCATGTGCTGGACCAGGGCGCGAGACGGCTCACGTTCGTCGGTGACCCGATGGACTCACCGGACGTGGCCGAGCGGTGGCTCGGCGTCAGCGACTCAGTGAACGAGGCAGGCGCGGAGCTGTCGATCGAGGCCGTAGCGGGGTTCGGTGAGGAGGCCGGTGCCCGGGGGGCGACGACGCTGCTGGACGCGCCCGGCGGTCTCGCCGGTCTGCCGGACGCCCTGATCTGCGCGAACGACGAGCTCGCGCTCGGCGTCCTCGGTGCCCTCAAGGACCGCGGCGTCGACGTACCCGGTCAGGTGATGGTGACCGGCTGGGACGACGTGATGGCTGCCCGCTACGCCGGCCTCACGACGGTGCGTCAACCGATGAGGGAGCTCGGCGGCACCGCGGCCAGGCTCCTTGACGAACAGATCTCGGGCTCTCGCACCGAGCCCCGGCACGAGCTGCTCGCCACCGAGCTGATCGTGCGGACCAGCACCGGAAAGCAAACCTGAGAGGACAACAATGATGACCAGGAACAGCAGGAGCTCGATCCGGGCGTCCCGGGGCGCGATCGCCGTGGTCGCCGTCGCCGGCCTCGCCCTCACGGGCTGTGGCCGTGAGCCGGCCAGCACCGACGACGGACCGGGGCAGGGGTCTGCGGTCTCCGAAGGGGAGGCCACCGGCACCGTCGACGTGTGGGCGATGGGCACCGAGGGCGAGATGCTCGGTGACTTCGTCGCAGACTTCGAGGACGCCAACCCCGAGGCGGACGTGAAGGTCACCGCCGTCCCCTGGGAGGCCGCACACGACAAGATCGCCAACGCCATCGCCGCCGGAGAAGGACCCGACGTCAGCCTGATCGGCACCACCTGGATGGGTGAGTTCGCCGAGGCCGGAGGGCTCGACCCGACCCCCGAGGGGCTGGTCGACGAGGCCGACTTCTTCGATGGCGCGTGGGGCTCGACAGTCGTCGGGGACACGTCGTACGGCGTGCCGTGGTATGTCGAGACCCGGGTGCTCTACTACCGCTCCGACCTCGCCGAGAAGGCCGGCTGGGACAAGGCTCCCGCGACCTGGGACGAGCTGAAGCGGTTCGCCACGGACCTCGAGGAGAAGAGCGGGGCGGAGTACGGGATCAGCCTCCAGCCGGGGCAGACCGGGTCGTGGCAGACGGTGCTTCCGTTCGCCTGGTCCAACGGCGCCGCGGTCACCAGCGACGACGGCACCGAGTACACGCTGGACTCACCGGAGATGACAGAGGCGCTCGACTACTACAAGGGCTTCTTCGACGACGGTCTCTCGCCCACGCGGGTGCTCGACCCGGGCGAGCTCGAGTCCGGGTTCGCCGAAGGCAAGTACGCCGCGTTCGTCTCTGGGCCGTGGCACACCGGCCTGGTCGAGGACGCCGGGGTCTCGACCGACGAGTACGCCGTGGCTCCGCTGCCCGGCGCGGACTCCGGCCCCGGCACGTCCTTCGTGGGTGGGGGTGACCTCGCGGTCTTCGCCGACTCCGACAACAAGGAGTCGGCGTGGAAGCTGGTGCAGTGGCTCGCCGAGCCGCAGACCCAGCAGAAGTGGTACGACGCGATCGGTGACCTCCCGGCGGTCCGCAGCTCGTGGGAGTCCGGCAAGCTCGCCACCGACGAGCAGCTGAAGGTCTTCGGTGAGCAGCTCGAGACGACCCAGGCTCCGCCGGCCGTACCCACCTGGGAGGAGGTCGCCGCGGTTGTCGACTCCGACGTGGAGAAGGCCGTGAAGGGCGCCATACCGGTCGACGAGGCGGTCGCCGACATGCAGAGCCAGGCGAGCCGGATCGGCACCGGCCTGTAGCGATGGCGACTCTTCCGGGAGGCCGCTCCACCATGCGGCGGCAGCAGGCTGTCGCCGCGTGGGTGCTGGCCCTGCCCTTCATGGCGCTGTTCCTGGTCTTCACGGCCGGGCCGGTGCTGGCCAGCCTGGGCATGAGCTTCACCGACATCCGCAGCGCGGACATCCGCACTCCGTTCGCGGTCGGGTTCGTCGGGCTGGAGAACTACACCCAGCTCCTCGGTGACCCGCTGTTCCAGAAGGTGATGGTCAACACCGGCCTGTACGTCGTCCTCGGCGTCCCGCTCACGATGGCCCTCGCCCTGGCGGCGGCCGTCGGGCTCAACCGGGTGCACCGGTTCAAGGGGCTGTTCCGGGTCGGCTACTACCTGCCGGTGGTGACCAGCATCGTCGCGGTGTCCGTGGTCTGGAAGTTCCTGCTGAGATCCGAGGGCGGCCTGCTCAACACCGTCCTCGGCGGGATCGGGCTGGCCGAGCCGCAGTGGCTCGACAGCACGACGCTCGCGCTTCCGTCGCTCGTGGTGATGGCTGCCTGGCGCAACCTCGGGACGCTGATGGTGATCTTCCTGGCCGGGCTGCAGACCATTCCGACCGAGGTGAAGGAGGCCGCCGAGGTCGACGGCGCCGGGGCCTGGCAGCAGTTCCTCTCGATCACCTTGCCGTTGCTCCGGCCGACGCTGCTCTTCGGGGCGGTGATCACGAGCATCGGCTACCTCCAGTTCTTCGAGGAGGCCTTCGTGATGACGAAGGGCGGCCCCCTGGACTCGACCCGCTCGGTGACGTTCTTCACCTACGACCAGTTCGGCTTCGGCAACTACGGTTTCGCCGCCGCGGCCAGCTACCTGCTGTTCCTCGCGGTCGTCGTCCTGACCCTCGTGCAGTTCAAGATCTTCGGCGAGAAGGACTGAGCGGCGATGACCGTGGCCAACGAGCGCCCGGCACCGGGGACCTATGTCGCCCTCACCGGCGGCCTGGTCCTGATGGTCGTGCCTTTCATCTGGATGGCAGTCTCCTCGATCAAGCCGGAGGCCGAGGTCCGCGCGGTGCCCCCCACCTGGTGGCCCGAGTCGGTCACGCTGGAGAACTACCGCACGCTGTTCGACAAGCTCGACTTCACGACGTACTTCCTCAACTCCACCCTCGTGGCCGGCGCCGTCACCATCGGCAACCTGTTGTTCTGCTCGATGCTCGGCTACGCCCTGGCGAAGCTGGACTTCCCGGGCAAGCGGCTGATGTTCCTGCTGGTGCTGGGCACCTTGATGATCCCCGGGGTCGTGACGTTCGTGCCCTTGTTCGTGCTGACCGCCAACCTCGGTCTGGTCAACAGCCTGACCGGGATGGCGCTCCCGTTCCTGGCCGGACCTTTCGGGGTCTTCCTGATGCGGCAGTTCATCATGAGCCTGCCCGACGAGCTGATCCAGGCCGCTCGCGTGGACGGCGCCAGCGAGCTCCGGATCTTCTTCTCCGTGATCCTGCCGCTGTGCGGGCCCGCGCTCGCCACGCTGGGCATCCTCACCTTCCTCACCTCGTGGAACAACTTCCTGTGGCCGCTGGTGGTGGCCACGGAGGAGGACAAGTTCACGCTGCCGGTGGCGCTCGCGCTGTACTCGGTCGGACAGAACTCCACCAAGTACGGCCTGCTCCTCGCCGGCGCCGTCGTCGTGGTCATCCCCGTGATCGCGGTCTTCATGGTCCTGCAGCGTCACATCATGCAAGGCATCTCCATGACCGGGATCAAGTGATCGCGGCCGACCCACCCGTGCACCAACGAGCACGCTCCCTATAGGAGGAACTCATGTTCAACCAACGACGCACCAGACTGACCGGGGCAGCAGCTGTCCTGGCTGTGGTCGCCGGTCTCGGGACCACGGCGGGCACCAGCACCGCGACGGCCAAGAAGGCCGACCGCACGGTCCTGCACACCTACGCCGCGGACACCTGGCGTTCGTTCGAGGCGATGGTCGACCCGAGGACCGGGCTGCCGGCCGACAACGTGGGTGCCCGGCTCAAGCCCGGATCCCGAAGCGAGTTCACCTCACCGACCAACATCGCGGCGTACCTGTGGAGCACCGTCGCTGCGCGTGACATCGGCCTGGTCAGCCACCGGGAGGCACGCCGCCGGATGGCGAAGACCCTGGACTCCATCGCCGGCCTGGAGCGGCACGAGCCGAGCGGGATGTTCTACAACTGGTACGACCCGGCCAACGGGGACAAGCTGCGGGTCTTTCCCGGTGGCGACGTGCTGAAGCCCTTCCTGTCCTCGGTCGACAACGGCTGGATGGCCACCGGGCTGCTGCTGGCCGCTCGCGCGGAGCCGACCCTCGCCGACGAGGCCGATGCCCTCCGCGCGGACATGGACTTCGGCTTCTACTACAACGCAGCGGAGAACGCGCCCGGTGGGCAGATCCGCGGCGGCTTCTGGGACGAGGACCCGCAGGACCCCGCGGCGGTCAAGGGCAACTACAGAGGCAGGGGCCCCGATGTCTGGTACACCGGCCACCACTACGGCGCCTTCAACACCGAGCCGCGGATCGCCTCCTACCTCGGCATCGCCGCGGGGCAGATCCCGCCCGAGCACTACTTCGGCACCTACCGGACCTTCCCCGACACCTGCGACTGGTCCTGGACCGAGACCAAGCCGGTCGGGGAGTGGCGCAGCTACCTCGGGATGGACGTGTTCGAGGGTGCCCTGCCCTACCGCGACATGAACGTCGTCCCCACGTGGGGCGGCAGCATGTTCGAGGCGCTGATGGTGCCGCTGTTCGTCCCCGAGGAAACCTGGGGCCCGCGGTCCTGGGGGGTGAACCACCCGCTCTACGTGCGCGGCCAGATCCAGCACGGCCTCGACGAGGCCGGCTACGGCTACTGGGGCTTCTCACCGTCGAACAACCCGGCCGGTGGCTACCGCGAGTACGGCGTCGACCAGCTCGGTCTCGACCCGGCCGGCTACACCTCCGACCAGGAGCGCACCGACGTCGACCAGCCCTACGAGGGCTGCCGTGAAGGTTCGCCGCCGCCCACCGATTACGGCGACGGGGTGGTCACCCCGCACGCCTCGTTCCTGGCGCTGCGTTACGCGAAGCGCGCCGCGCTGGAGAACCTGGACCGGATCCGTGCCGACTTCGACGCCTACGGACGGGGCGGCTTCTACGACGCGGTCGCGGTCCGCAGCGGTGAGGTGTCCAAGCGCTACCTCTCCCTCGACCAGGGCATGGTGATGGCCGCGCTGGGCAACGAGCTGGCCGGCGACGACATGCGGCACTACGTCGCGACCGGCGCGATGGAGGCCACCTTGCGTCCGCTCATGGAGATGGAGGAGTTCTCCGCGGGCCCGCGCGGCTGATGAGCACCGACGCACGCGCCGACTGGGAGCGACGGATCGGGGTCCGCAGCGGGCACGTCGTCAGCGGTCCGGTCCCTCGCCCCGAACCCCCCACCGGGGTGAGGGCGGTCGGGGGCGGGTCCCAGGTGAGCCCCACCTGGGACCTCGTCCCCGGGGCGATCGGCTACCAGGTCTATCTCGCCGAGACCGCCCACGCCGACCTCGTGCCGGTCGACCATGCCGGCCGGGACGTGCTCGCAGTGCCGCACCCGCCCTACGTCGACACCACCGGGAGGCCGGGACAGGAGCGGTGGTACGCCGTGACCGCGCTCTGCGACATCGACGTCGAAGGGGGTCCGTCGGCCCGGGTCGCCGCCACCGCGCTGGACCAGGCCGGGCCGGTCGACCTGGTCGTCGACGCCGGAGGCCCTACCGGCGTGCTGGCCAGGCCCTGGCGACCGATGATCGGCGCGGAGCATCTCTCCCATGCCCTGTCCACCGACACCACGGGCGGCCGCGTGGTCGGCGCGGAGCTGTCCGCGGCCCTGCGAGCAGCACACGACGAGCTCGGCGTGCGGAGCGTGCGCGCCCACGGCATCCTCTGCGACGACCTCGGGGTCTACCGCGAGGTCAACGGCGAGCCGGTCCACGACTTCTCGGGAGTGGACCGGGTCTACGACCACGTGCGCGACCTCGGCCTGTTCCCGGTCGTGGAGCTCTCGTTCATGCCGCACGACCTCGCCGTCGACCCGTCGAAGACCGTCTTCGACTACGGCGCGGTCGTGTCCCCGCCGAAGGACTGGAACCGCTGGCACGACCTGGTCCGCGCCCTGGTCGCCCACGTGGTGGAGCGCTACGGACGCGACGAGGTCGTCGAGCACTGGTCGTTCGAGGTGTGGAACGGGGCCAACCTCGAGGTGTTCTGGTCCGGCACGCCGCAGGACTACCTGCACCTGTACGACGTCACGGCGGCGGCCGTCCGCGACGTCGACGAACGCCTCGTGGTCGGTGGACCCGCATCGGCCGCGAGCGGCTGGGTCGAGGACCTGCTCGCCCATGTCGGGTCCTCCGGTGCCCCGTTGGACTTCGTCTCGACGCACACCTACGGCAGCCCCCCGTTGGACATCCGGCCCGCCCTCGAGCGCCACGGACGCGCCGGCACCCCGATCTGGTGGACCGAGTGGGGCGTCACCCCGACGCACTTCAACGAGGTCAGCGACGCGGTGTTCTCCGGGGTGTTCCTGCTCCGGGGGATGGCCTCAGCGTTGGACCGGATCGAGGCGTTGTCCTACTGGGTGGTCTCGGACCACTTCGAGGAGCTCGGTCGGCCGCCGGCCCTGCTGCACGGCGGGTTCGGTCTCCGCACGGTCGGTGAGCTGCGCAAGCCCCGCTGGTGGGCACTCGCCCTGCTGGAGCGGCTCGACCGGCATCGGCTTCCGGTGGCCCTCAGCGGTGACGGCGGGGGGTCACTGGTGGAGGCTCTCGCGACCCGCGACGACACCGGTGGCGTCTCGGTCCTGGCGTGGAACCTCACGTTGGACCAGACCAAGTCCGCCGGCGCTACGGAGCTCGACCGTCTCGTGAGGGTACGGGTCGACGGGCTACCGGCAGGCGCCTGTTACACGCTCATCAGGCACGGCGTCGACGCCGACCACTCCAACGTGGCCGGGGTCTGGGGTGCTCTGCGCGAGGTGGACCAGGCCTGGCCGACCGAGGACCAATGGGAGCGGCTCCGCGAGGCCGATCGGCTCGAGGAGCTGGTGCCACCGGCGAGCGTCGTCGCGGACGACTCGGGTGCTGTGACCCTGACCGTCGAGCTGGCCATGCCGTCGATGGTCTACCTCCGGCTGGACCCCGACGACCCTCGCCTGCTGCACGAGTTGTCCGACATGCCACCGTTTCCGTGATCCGGCCGGGTCAGCGGGATGGCTCCGACTGGTCATGGCGGGTTCCGTCGGGGCTGGAGCAACCTGGGACTGGACCCATCCATTCCAGCCGCGGAGGCCACCATGTCAGTCCGGTTCTCAGCTCGTCGTCCGATCACCCTCGCCGTCACCACCGTCGCCGCACTGACGATGGCTGCCGGACCGGCCAGCGCCCACTTCTGCTTTAAGACCGAGCTCGACTAACGGGCCCGCCGCCGGGATGGCCGGGTCTGCGACCTGGTCCACCTTCGGTGAGCTTGCCTTCCAGTTCACCGGTCTGTGCCCCGCCGGTATCGAGATCCTCGCGGACGCAGCAGGGGCGACGACGGGCACCTTGATCAACGGGCACGGCCTGATGGCCGGCGGGCTCGCCATGCAGGGCCGGTCCAACACGGCGATCTCCTACCTCGACTTCGCCGCGATCGACGCCGCCACGCCGGCCGCCGAGGCTGCCTGCGCATAGGCACCTGGCTGCCCACCGCCTGAGGACGGCGCTCCGCGATCGTCGGCTCGGACGGCTAGGGTTTGCCGGTGCCCCAGTCGACGACCGGCCGTGCGACCACGGCCACCGTGCGCGAGGTCCTCGCCGGGGCGGTCGAGGCTCTTGGAGGACAGGATCGGCCCGGCCAGATCCAGATGGCCGAGGCGGTCGCCCGGGCGATGAGCAGCGGCGAGCACCTATTGGTCCAGGCCGGGACCGGCACCGGAAAGTCGCTGGGCTACCTCGTCCCGGCGCTGATGCACGACCGACGGGTCGTCGTCGCGACGGCCACCCTGGCCCTCCAGCACCAGCTCGTCGAGCGCGACATCCCGGCGCTGGTCGAGGCGGCCGAGCACTTGATGCCGGGCCGTCCGCCGTCGTACGCCGTCCTGAAGGGTCGGTCCAACTACGCCTGCCTGCACCGGGTCCGTGAGGGAGTCCCGGACGACCAGGGCACCCTCGTCGACGTGCCGGAGGGGTCGATGGGGGCCGAGGTGCTCAAGCTCCGCGCCTGGGCGGAGGAGCAGGCCGGTGCGGGCGGTCCCGGGGACAAGGACTCCGCACCCAAGCACACCGACCGACTGTGGCGGCAGGTGTCGGTCAACCACCGCGAGTGCCTCGGCGCGACCAGGTGCCCGTTCGGCGCCGAGTGCTTCGCAGAGCGGGCCCGGGAACGAGCCGCGAAGTCACAGGTGGTCGTCACCAACCACTCCCTGCTCGCGATCGACGCGATCGAGGGTGTCCCGATGATCCCTGAGTACGACGTCGTGGTGATCGACGAGGCCCATGAGCTCACCGCCCGGGTGACCCAGGCCGCCACCGACGAGCTGAGCGTCCCGGAGATCGAGCGGGCTGCCCGGCGTAGCCAGAAGCACGTGTCGAGCGCAGCGTCCGTGGCCGGCAG
>JBPCND010000341.1:0-4231 GCA_051001655.1 Nocardioides sp.
GTACGACGTCATCGGCTTCGACCCTCGGGGGGTCGCGACGAGCACCCCGGTCGACTGCATCACCGACGAGCAACTCGACGCGTATGTCGCCTCCGATCCCAGCCCCGACTCCGCCGCGGAGGTCCAGCAGTTCCAGGACTTCTGGTCGACGCTCACTGAAGGCTGTGTCACCAACTCCGGTCCACTGCTAGAGCACGTGTCGACTGTCGAGGTCGCCAAGGACATGGACGTCATACGGGCCCTTGTCGGTGACGACAAGCTGACGTACTTCGGTGCCTCCTACGGCACCTACATCGGTGCGACGTACGCAGCCTTGTTCCCCGACAAGGTCGGGCGTCTCGTCCTTGACGGGGCGGTCGACCCGCTGTCGGAGCCCCGCGAGAACGCCATCAACCAGGCGGCCGGTTTCGATGTCGCCCTGACGGCATACCTGGAGGACTGTGTCGCGAGCGGCGACTGCCCGCTCGGCGACTCGGTCGACGGTGCACGAGAACGCCTCATCCAGCTCTTCGAGGAGATCGACGCCAACCCGCTGCCGACGGGCGACGGACGTGAGGTCACCGAGGGGCTGGCCTTCCTGGGGGTGGTCGTGCCGCTCTACAGTCGCGACACCTGGTCCTACCTGACGACTGCGCTCGACGAGGCGGTCGACGGCAGCGGAGACACGTTGCTCCTCCTTGCCGATGCCTACACGGAGCGGACGCCGGACGGCACCTACCCCAGCAACTCCCTCGAGGTCCAGTCGGCCGTGAACTGCCTCGACCACCCGGAGGATGCGACCCTGGAGGAAATCACGTCGGGCGGGTCAGACTTCACCACGAAGGCTCCTGTCTTCGGGCAGGTTGCCCAGTGGTGGCCCTACGCCTGCTCGAACTGGCCGGTGCAGCCGACCGAGCCGCAACCTGACTTCAGTGCCCCCGGTGCTGCGCCGATCCTGGTGGTCGGCACCACCCGTGATCCGGCGACTCCTTACGAGCAGTCGGTGAAGCTCGCCGAGGAGCTCGACTCAGGTGTGCTGCTGAGCCGGGACGGCGATGGCCACACAGCGTACGGCGCGGGCAACGCCTGCATCGACGCCGCGATCGACACCTATCTGGTGGAGGGCACACCCCCCACTGACGGCACGGAGTGCTGACGGGTTCCACCCCGCCCTACCCATCACCTGCTCCGAGCTCCACGGTGAGTTGAGACCGGGCGCAGAGCCTTTGGTAACCTCTCCCGTCGGCCCGGGCACAGCCGGACTGCGCCGCCTTAGCTCAGTCGGCAGAGCGTCTCACTCGTAATGAGAAGGTCGTCGGTTCGATTCCGACAGGCGGCTCCAGGCAAGAACCGCAGGTCCCACCAAGGAGATCGCCATTCACCTGCGCTGACGGATGTCACCCCAGGCTGGTGACATCCGCCGCTGCCGCGCAGGCCGTCCGCCGAGCAGCATTGCCGGCATGGATACATACACACCCGGACCGGCGGCCGTCGAGCTGAGCGGTCTCGTCAAGGCCTTCCGATCGCCCGGCGGCGAGCTGGTCCGTGCGGTCGACGGGGTCGACCTGACCATCAGCCCTGGGGAGGTCGTCGCCTTCCTCGGTCCGAACGGTGCCGGGAAGACCACCGCCCTGGACATGGTGCTCGGCCTTACCACTCCATCGGCCGGGACCGTCGCCGTCTTCGGAGCGGCCCCGCGCCAGGCGGTCAGGGCCGGCCGCATCTCGGCCGTTCTGCAGACCGGCGGCCTGCTTCGTGACATCACCGTGCGTGAGACCGTGCAGATGATCGCCTCCACGTTGCCCGAGCATGCCGGGGTCGAGGAGGTCATCGACCGGGCCGGGCTTACCTCGCTGGCTCGACGAAAGGTCTCCAAGTGTTCCGGCGGCGAGCAGCAGCGGCTGCGCTTCGCCCTGGCCCTGCTCCCCGACCCCGACCTGCTCGTCCTGGACGAGCCGACCGCCGGGATGGACGTCAGTGCGCGCCGAGAGTTCTGGGACACCATGCACGCCGACGCCGACGCGGGGCGTACCGTCGTCTTCGCCACGCACTACCTGGAGGAGGCCGACACCTTCGCCGCGAGGATCGTGATGATCGCCGGCGGGCGCGTCGTCGCCGACGGACCCACGGAGCAGATCCGGTCGCAGGCCACCGGCAGCAGCGTCTCCGCCGACCTGCCGCCTGCCGGCGCCCCGCAGGTCCTGGCGCGACTGCGCGAGATGCCACACGTGATCGAGGCGACCACCCAGGGCCACCGGGTCACGGTGACAACGGGTGACTCCGACGCCGTGGCCCGGGCCTTGCTCGACGAGTTGGGCGCCAGCAACCTGGAGATCGTGAGCGGGTCGCTCGAAAGCGCCTTCATGACCATCACCACCGCGCCGGACCGAGGCGCACGCACCGAGCAGGAGGTGGTCCGATGAATGCCACGTTCACCGGCCTGGAGCTTCGCAGGGTTCTCCGTGACTACGTCAGCATGTTCTTCATCGCCGTGCTCCCCGCGTTCTTCTACCTCATCTTCGGGGCAGCCCAAGAGTTCGGTAGAGAGGACGCCGGCAACGGCAACGTGACGATGCACGTGATGATCTCGATGGCGGCCTACGGCGCTGTCACGGCCACGACGGGTATCGGCGGGATGGCCGCGGTGGAGCGGATGCAGGGCTGGGGTCGCCAGCTCGGGCTCACGCCGTTGCGCGACAGCGGCTTCGTGCTCATGAAGGCTGTCGTGGCCGTTGTCGTCGCCGCGATCCCGATCACCTTGATCTACCTGCTCGGCGTCCTCACCGGGGCCGAGGGCTCGGGCGGCGCATGGCTGCTCAGTGCCCTGATCGTCCTCGCCGGGGCGGCCGTCTTCGCCCTTTACGGCCTCGCCTTCGGCCTGGCCCTCCGGTCTGAGGCGGCTGTAGGCGCTGCCAGTGGTTCGCTGGTGATCCTCGCCTTCATGGGCAACATCTTCTTCCCGCTGTCCGGAACCCTGCTGACTCTCGCCAAGTTCACCCCGCTCTACGGCTACGCGTCGTTGGCCCGGTACCCGTTGACTGAGGGCTACCTGTTCAACACGTCGGACGGCACCGTGACCCACGAGGCGCTCTGGGTGCCGGTGGTTAACGTGTCGGTGTGGGCCGTGATCCTGGCGCTGCTGGCGACCTGGCTCGTTCGTCGAGGACGGGCCAGGCAGTGACGCGTCTCAGCGCAACGATCGAGCCGGACCGCGACACCCAGGACCCCTGGGAGCGGTTCGGCTGGATCATGGGTGCCATCTGGCTGGTGTTCCTGATGTTCCCCCTGACGTCGGCGTTCACGGCCGAGAGCTCGTGGGTGTGGCGCTCGTTCGGCGTGTCGGCGATCCTCGCCTTCGCCGCTGTCTACGTCTACGGGTTCATCCGGATCGGACGGGCCGAGGCTTGGGTGCAGGTCAACCGCTTAGGCTGGCGCTACCTCGCAGTGCTCGTCTCGCTGACCGGGGCAACCGCCCTCGTGATCGGTCTCGACGCCTTGGGCATGGTGACGTTCATCATCGCCTTCGCGATGTTCAGCCTGCCCCTGGCGGCAGCGCTGGGCATCGGCGTCGCCGGGGTCGCCGTCGCCGTCCTCGTGCCGCTGGCCCTGGGGGTACTCGGGGAGACCTGGTTCTTGCTCCCGATCATTGTGTTGGTGGGCGTGGCCACGACCGTCGTCCGGGTGTTGGACCAGCGCGGCAAGGACCACCAGGAGATGGCGAAGGAGATGGCGCTGGTGGCCGAGCGGGAGCGAGTGGCGCGAGACGTGCACGACGTCCTCGGGCACAGTCTGACCGTCGTGACGGTCAAGGCCGAGCTGGCCCAGCGCCTCGTGGACGCCGACCCCGAGCGGGCAAAGGCGGAGCTGGGCCAGATCCAGTCGCTGACCCGTGAGGCGCTCGCCGAGATCCGGGCGACGGTGGCCGGGCTTCGGGTGGCTCGGCTGGGTGATGAGCTCACCTCCGCCGGCACCGCGCTGGCGGATGCCGGCGTGTCCGCGCAGCTGCCTGCCGACGCCTCCGTCGTCGACCCCCGGCACCGCATCGTGCTGGCGTGGGTGTTGCGCGAGGCTGCCACCAACGTGGTGCGGCACAGCGGTGCTTCCCGCTGCGCCGTCGACATCGGGCCGTCGAGGCTGTCGGTCACCGACGACGGCCGTGGGTGCTCCGGCCGTCCCGAGGGCAACGGCTTGCGGGGCGTGCGCGAGCGGGTCACTGCCGCCGGGGGCGCGCTCCACGTCGGCCCCGGGCCGG
>JBPCND010000342.1:0-2636 GCA_051001655.1 Nocardioides sp.
CGGTGAACCCGACCAGCTGCACGGCGCCGGGACCCACGCTCGCCATGAGCGGCGTCCTGCTGCCGTCGGTCGACGTGAGCACCACGGCGGTGCTGTCCCTGCCCGTGGCTGTGTAGGCCAGGCCGACGCCATCGGGGGCGATCACCGGGCCGGTGCCGGAGACCTCGTCCCGGACCCCACCGTTTGCGTCGAGAAACCGGATGATGCCGTCCCGGTAGGTGAAGCCGACGTATCCGCCCTGGTAGGGCGTGATCGAGTCGTATGCGCGACCGAGGTCCCGCGTGCTGCCCTCGGACAGATGCAGGGTCGAACCGCTCAGGTAGGCGATGGACGGAGCGTCACCCCGCGGCGCCGTGGTCCCGTCAGCGGGGATCGGACGGTCGCGGCGGTTCGGCGTCGGCGTCGGCGTCGGCGTCTCGGTCGGGGGACGGGTGTCAACCGACTCGACCACCGACGGCGAGGGGTTCGTGGGCGCCGGTGTCGCGGTCCGGCTCGTCCCGCCGACGTTGATGCCCACCGGCACTGCCACGGCCAGCACGACGGCGGCGACAGCAACGCCGGTCGTCCGCCGGCGGAGCTGGATCCCCCGGGCACGGTCCTTCACCGAGTCGAGCCCCCACGGGTGCTCAGGCACCCCGCGGGAACGGTCGCGCAGCTCCCGGACCAACGTCTCCTTCTCGTCGAAACCGCTCATCGTTCCTCCTCCCTGTCTTTCGCAAGGACGGGGTTCTCGTGCACGCGGGCACGCATGCCTGCGAGCGCCCTACTGGCCTGGGACTTCACGGTGCCGACCGAGATGCCGAGAATGTCGGCGATCTCGACCTCGCTGAGCTCCTCGTAGTAGCGGAGCACGATGACGGCGCGTTGCTTGCGCGGGAGCGTCTGGACGAAGTCCCACAACGCGGCGTTCTGCGCCTCGTCGACCCGGTCGGCGACCGTCGGCCGGTCGGGCAGCGAGTCGGTGCTGAGCTCTCGGCGCTTCCACGCCCGGCGCCACAAGGAGTTGTGCTCGTTGACCAGGATCCGACGCACGTAGCCGTCGACCAGCTCGCGCCGGTGGACCTTGTCCCACGACAGATAGAGCTTGGCGAGGGCGGTCTGCACGAGATCCTCGGCGGTGTGCTGGTCGCCGGTGAGGAGGTACGCCGTACGCAGCAACCCCGGCTGACGGGCCACCATGTAGGCCTCGAACTCGGCGTCGCGCAACCGAGTCCTGTCCTGGGCTGACACCTGCGACCTCACCCCCGCATCCACCGCGAGCTGCACCTCCTCACCATCCTCTCCTGTTCCGACCGCTCTGCGCGGACCATGAACCCTGCACCCAAGACGCGAAAGGGCCGAGGAAGGTTGCATCCGGCCCCGGCGCGGAGTCAGGCGTGGATAGGGTGGTCGCTGAGCACCGCCACACCGAGTCGAGAGGTCCCCAGGAGGTGGCATGCAGCAGGTTCGTGGAGTGGTTGCACGCGGCAAGGGCCAGCCGGTGTCGATCGAGACCGTGCTCGTCCCGGACCCTGGTCCGGGAGAGGCCGTGGTCGAGGTCCAGGCCTGCGGGGTCTGCCACACCGACCTGCACTACCGCGAGGGTGGCATCACCGACGACTTCCCGTTCCTGCTCGGCCATGAGGCTGCAGGGGTCGTGGAGTCGGTCGGCGAGGGTGTCACCGAGGTCGAGCCCGGTGACTTCGTGGTGCTGAACTGGCGGGCCGTCTGCGGTGACTGCCGGGCCTGTCGTCGCGGGGAGCCGTGGTACTGCTTCTCGACCCACAACGCCACCCAGACGATGACCCTCGCTGAGGGAGAAGGGGCCGGCACGCCTTTGACCCCGGCCCTGGGCATCGGCGCGTTCGTCGAGAAGACACTCGTGCACGCAGGCCAGTGCACCAAGGTCGACCCGTCCGCGCGGGCGGCCGCGGTCGGACTGCTGGGCTGCGGGGTGATGGCCGGCATCGGAGCCGCGATCAACACCGGCAACGTCCGTCGAGGTCAGAGTGTCGCGGTGATCGGCTGCGGTGGGGTGGGGGCGGCCGCCGTCGCCGGAGCCCGGCTCGCCGGCGCGGCCACGATCATCGCGGTCGATCTCGACGACAAGAAGCTCAAGGGTGCGGTTCACCTGGGTGCCACCCACACGGTGAACAGCACGGACCGGGACCCGGTCGAGGCGATCCAGAAGCTCACCGGCGGCAATGGTGCCGACGTCGTGATCGACGCAGTCGGCCGCCCCGAGACGTGGAAGCAGGCGTTCTATGCCCGCGACCTCGCCGGCACGGTCGTCCTGGTCGGCGTCCCGACGCCGGACATGAAGGTCCCCGACCTGCCGTTGATCGACATCTTCGGGCGTGGTGGCTCCTTGAAGTCGAGCTGGTACGGCGACTGCCTGCCGTCTCGCGACTTCCCGATGCTGGTGGATCTCTACCAGCAGGGTCGGCTCGACCTCGACTTCTTCGTCACCGAGGAGATCGGGCTCGACGACGTGGAGGCCGCCTTCGAGAAGATGCATCACGGCGACGTACTCCGCTCGGTCGTGATCTTCTGAACGCCTCACAGAACACCCCACAGGACGCCGGCGTGCGCGTCGACCACGTGGTCACCAGCGGGACGTTCTCGCTCGACGGCGAGACCCACCAGGTCGACAACAA
>JBPCND010000343.1:0-5652 GCA_051001655.1 Nocardioides sp.
TCCCGCGACGAGCTGACCGAACGACATCACCATCAAGGCGAGCAGGGGCACGCTCCAGGCACCGGTGACGTCGTAGAGCACCCCCATCCCGAACGGGCCGATGGCGGAGATCAGGTAGCCGACGGACTGGGTGAAGCCGGAGAGCGCCGCCGTCCCGGCTGGTGTGTGGGCCCGAAGGCCGATCAGGGTGAGCGCGACGGGGAAGACCGACAAGGCTACCCCGACCGTGACCGCCCAGAACCAGGCTCCGGCCACCGGGGCGACGACCAGACCGACGTACCCCACCGGGTAGCACGCGACCAGGGCGACCATGAGCCACCGCTGGTCCGTGAGACGGGCAGTCAGCGTCGGCAGCACGAACGACAACGGGATGCTCATGGCGGTGACGACGCCGAGCAACAGACCCGCTGTCTCCGGGCTGAACCCGGCGTCACGATAGATCTGCGCGAACCAACCGAAGACGGCATAGGCCTGGAGCGACTGAAGACCGAAGAAGGCTGCCATCGCCCAGCCCAGCCGCGTCCGTGCGACAGCAGCCAGCGTGATCTCACTGCGCTCGCTCCGAGGCGTCGTGTCGTGCCGGACCAGCCTCAGCCACGGCAGCGCCGCCACGAGCGCGGTCAGTGCCCAGACGCCGACTCCCCAGCGCCACGAACCCAAGGCCTGCCCGGTCGGCACCGTGAGCACCGACGCGGTCGTGAGTCCGATCGCCAGGGACGTGGTGTAGATCGAGGTCAGCAGTCCGACCCGCTCCGGGAAGCGCAGCTTGACCAACGAGGGGAGCAGCACGTTCGCGGTCGCCATCCCCGCCAGGGCGAGCAGCGAGAGCAACAGAAAGAGCAGGACGGACTCGGTGCGGGCACGTAGTGCCAGCCCGACGACGACCGCGACCAGTGCCAGCAGGGTCAGCCTGTGCAGACCGAGTGCCCGGGCCAGCCACGGCGCCAACGCGCCGAAGACGGCGAAGGCGAGCACCGGGAGCGTGGTGAGCACCCCTGCCGTGGTCGCCGTCATCTGGAGGTCGTCGATGATCTCATCGAGCACGGGTCCGACGCTCACGGCCGCCGGGCGCAGGTTGAAGGCCAGGACCACGATGCCGACCAGGACCAGGATGCGCTGCGCGCGCGAGTCGAGGCGGTCGGAGGCGGGTGCGGTCGTCACCGGCTCATCCTCCGGGAGCGCGACCCGGCCGGCCAAATCGCGGGCTGCCTGCCTACGCTGTGGCCCGTGCGTGAACAGCCCGAGCAACAACCACCGCCGGTCCAGAGGGTCCGGCTCCGCTACGCCAAGAGGGGACGGCTCCGCTTCGCCAGCCACCGGGATTTCTCCCGCGCCTTCGAGCGCGCGCTGGTGCGGGCGGGGATCCCGGTCGCCTACTCGTCCGGCTTCAACCCGCACCCACGGATCTCCTACGCCGGGGCCGCCCCCACCGGGGCAGCGAGCGAAGCTGAGTTTCTCGAGATCGGGTTGGCCCGGGAAGCCGACCCGGAGGCGGTCCGGGCGGCCCTGGACGAAGCGCTGCCGCCCGGCCTCGACGTGGTGGAGGCGGTGACGTCAACGGGCGGCTCCTTGGCTGAGCGTCTCGAGGCCAGTCTCTGGAGGATCAGCCTGGGTGGCGTCCCGCTGAGTCAGGTGCGGGTCATGGTCGCCGGCTTCCTCGGGAGCGAGCGGGTCGAGGTGGAGAGGATGACCAAGAAGGGGATGCGCACGTTCGACTGCCGTGCCGCTGTGGTGTCGCTCACCTTTGATGAGCACCTTGGCGCGGATCGGGAGTGTGCGATACTGGAGGCGGTCCTACGGCACGGAACCCCGTCCGTGAGACCCGACGATGTCCTTGCCGGACTCCGCGCGTCTGCCGGGCCCGAGGTTGGCACCGCTCCCACGTATGAGCGACTGGCCCAGGGTCCGCTGGATTCGGAGACCGGCTTGGTGGGTGACCCACTGGCACTCGACCGCGACTCGCCGTGACCTGTTGGTGACAGCAACGGACCACGGACACTCGATGACCGCGGCATGCGCTTCGTGGACACGCACCAGACGCACGACCCGGAGGATGTCGCCGCCGCTCCGACGCGTTCTTCGACGCCCGGAGCGCCATCCGCAGGCTTACGTCCGACCGGTTCCGCCGCAGGACGAACGACACGCCTCCGTATGCCGCGCGCACGAATCGCGCCGCCAGCGGAGGTCGAGGAGAGCAGATGCTCGACGACACCGACACCACACCCACCCCCGAGGCGGAACCGACCGGCCCCTCGGACAGCGAGGACGCGGGGCAGCCGACCGGGGCCACCGCCAAGAAGACCGCCAAGCGGTCCCCGGCAAAGAAGACTGCCGCCGAGGAAGCCACCACCCCGTCGACCACCGCGAAGAAGGCCACCGCCAAGAAGGCGACCGCGAAGAAGGCGACCGCGAAGAAGGCCACGGCGAAGCAGGCCACCAGCGAGGTGGCTGCGGCTGATCCGGGGACATCCCCGGATTCAGCTGTGGTGACGCAACCGACGACCTCGCCAGCCGAGCAGCTCGAGGGGCCGACGGCCGCCGCCCGGGCAGAGACGGCGACAGCAAAGAAGACAGCTGTCAAGCGGCCCGCCAAGAAGACAGCGAAGAAGTTCGCAGTCGCGGCCGGCGATCCAGGGGGAGCGGAAGACGACACGGACCCGGGCACCGCTGCTAGCTCCGCGGGCAGTGCAACGCCTCCTGCTGCGACCGCCTTGATGTTCCAGCCCCCCGACCCGGCGAAAGCCACGCCCGCACGCCGTACCCGCAAGACCGCACCGGTTGCCGCCGCAGCCCCCTCGGTCGAGGAACCGGTCGAGGAATCTGGCCAGGAGCCCGGCCAGGAACCGGATGAGCAGCCGGATGATGGACCGGCCGATGCCTCCGATGTCGACGGGGTCGATGACGGTGACGACTCGCCCGACGGGAGCCAGAGCGCCGGCAGCCGTCGGCGCCGCCGCCGCGGGGGCCGTCGCCGCCGCAAGAGCGGTTCGGGGGAGGACTCGACCAACGACGCCGATGAGGCGGACGAGTCCTCGACCGACTCCGCAGAGGAGTCTCCCGCGGTGTCGTCGAAAGCCAAGAAGTCCGGTGCCGACTCGCGCACCGACGAGGCGGACAGTGGCGGCGAGAGCTCGAGCAGCCGGCGTCGTCGCAGGCGTCGTCGTCCCGGCGAGGACGGCGACGGTGGTGCAGATGACCCGGAGAACACCGTCACCCGCGTCCGGAAAGAGCGCAACCCGGAGGACGAGATCACAGCGCTGCACGGGTCCACGCGGCTCGAGGCAAAGAAGCAACGGCGCCGCGAGGGTCGTGAAGCGGGCCGTCGCCGCGCCCCGATCGTCAGCGAGGCCGAGTTCCTCGCCCGGCGTGAGGCCGTGGAGCGGGTCATGGTGGTCCGCCAGCGCGCGGACCTGACCCAGATCGCGGTGCTCGAGGACAAGGTGCTGGTCGAGCACTATGTCGCTCGCGAGTCGCAGACCTCTCTGATCGGAAACGTCTACCTCGGCCGCGTGCAGAACGTCCTTCCCTCCATGGAGGCGGCGTTCATCGACATCGGGAAGGGCCGCAATGCGGTCCTCTACGCCGGCGAGGTCAACTGGGGCTCCTTCGGTGCCGGCAACGGGCCCCGCAAGATCGAGCAGGTGCTCAAGTCCGGTCAGGCGGTCCTGGTGCAGGTCTCCAAGGACCCGATCGGGCACAAGGGCGCCCGGCTGACCAGCCAGATCAGCCTGCCCGGCCGATTCCTGGTCTACGTCCCGGACGGCACGACGAGCGGGATCTCGCGGAAGCTGCCCGACACGGAGCGGAACCGGCTGAAGAACCTGCTCAAGGAGATCGTGCCGGAGTCCGCCGGAGTCATCGTCCGCACGGCGGCCGAGGGAGCCAGCGAGGACGAGCTCGTTCTCGATGTCGAGCGGCTCACCGCCCGATGGGAGGACATCTCCGGGCGGGTCGAGAAGGGCACTGCCCCGCAGCTTCTCTACGGCGAGCCGGACCTCACCCTCAAGGTGGTCCGCGACCTGTTCACCGAGGACTTCGGCAAGCTGGTCGTCTCAGGCGACGACGCCTGGGACATGGTCGAGACCTATGTCCAACACATTGCCCCCGACCTCTCGGAGCGTCTCGAGAGGTACGACGGGGCCGACGACGTCTTCGCCGCCTACCGGATCGACGAGCAGATCGCCAAGGCGCTGGACCGGAAGGTCTGGCTGCCATCGGGTGGCTCGCTGATCATCGACCGGACCGAGGCGATGACGGTCGTGGATGTCAACACGGGCAAGTTCACCGGCTCCGTGGGGAACCTCGAGGAGACGGTGACCAAGAACAACCTGGAGGCCGCCGAGGAGATGGTCCGGCAGCTCCGGCTGCGCGACATCGGCGGGATCATCGTCATCGACTTCATCGACATGGTCCTCGAGAGCAACCGTGACCTCGTGCTGCGCAGGATGGTCGAGTGCCTCGGTCGTGACCGCACGCGCCACCAGGTGGCCGAGGTGACCTCGTTGGGTCTGGTGCAGATGACGCGCAAGCGGATCGGCACCGGCCTGCTTGAGGCGTTCAGCGAGACCTGTGAGCACTGCCAGGGCCGTGGGTTGTCGGTCCACCTCGAGCCGGTGCAGGCCAGGACGCAGCCCGACGAGGAGCCGCGTCGCGGCCGTCGCAGCCGCGGTCGAGGCAGGTCCGACGACGAGGGCGTCACTGTCAACGGAAGCAGCAACGGGGCCCCAGCACCGACACCCAGGGATGTGGCGGCGATGTCGCGGCCGCCCGTCGAGGGACGGGACTCTTCGCGGTCCGACGAGCCTGTCGAAACGCAGATCCCCGAGCAGACCGTCGAACAGACCGCCGAGCAGCCCCCATCCGGGCGGCCGGACACGGCGCCGGCCGCCGAGCAGCAAGCAGCAGCGGATGAGCCGCAGCACGTCGCCGGGACCGTGGAGGCGTCGGCTCCGGCAGGCCCGCGGGTCGTGACGTCCACTCGTCGACGGGTGGCCCGCCGCCCGGCTGGCCCCCCCGCCGGCGCCGCGTCCCCCGCGTCGGTCGAGTCGCCCCAGGTCGGCGTACCCGCAGAGTCCCGGAGCTCTGACGCCGCGCGTGACGACGCAGCTTCGGGATCCACGATCGCCATCCACGTGCCGGTCAAGAAGAAGGGCACGCGCAAGCGCTGACCAGTCGGGATCCGACGCCCACGCCGCCCTTTTGACCCAGCTCCGGTGTGTTGCGTAGACTTGGCGATCGGCGTGTGACACACGCCCTCCTGGTGTGTCCCGGTCCGCCGGCAGGCATCGGTCCGTCCGGAGCCGGACGACTGAAGCCACACGGCCCAGAGTGCCTGAAGTTCCGAAGAGAGAGTGAGACCGCGGTGTACGCGATCGTGCGCAGTGGCGGCCAGCAGAAGAAGGTTGCTGTCGGTGACGTCATCGAGATCGACAAGGTTGCCAGTCAGGTCGGCGACTCCGTGTCGCTGCCCGTTGTTATGCTCGTCGACGGCGAGAACGTCACCGCCGGTGCGAAGGAGTTGGGCAAGGCCACCGGGACCGTCGAGGTGTTCGGTGGCACCAAAGGCCCCAAGATCACGATCTTGAAGTACAAGAACAAGACCGGCTACCGCAAGCGCCAAGGCCATCGTCAGAAGTACACCCAGGTCAAGGT
>JBPCND010000344.1:0-8468 GCA_051001655.1 Nocardioides sp.
TGGATCGCGCTCGGCGGTGGCACCGCGACGATGCTTGGTGCCCTTGCAGGGTTCGCCATGCCTGACGCGGAGGTGGGTCCGGCTCTCGTGCTGAGTGTGGTGGTGGTCGCCGCCGTCGCCTGTCTCGTCGTCGGCCTGGTCGCACCCGAGGTCCGCGACGTCCGTAGCGCCACGGTCACGACGGCGGTCCACCTCGTCACCGCGCTGCTGGTGGTCTCGATGTTCAGCATGGCGCTGTCAGCGGCCGAGGTGTGGTCCGGCGGCCAGCCCTCGTCACCCGGCTCACTGGGGATCATCGCCGCCGTGCTGGCGGCCGCCTACCACCCGATGAGCACGCTCCTTCGCGGCGTCACCGACCTGTTGCTGTTCGGTGAACGCCGTCGTCCTCTCGAAGCAGTCTCCGACCTCGGTGAGCGGCTGTCCCAGGGACCCGAGCAGGCCCTGCTCTCGCTCCGGGAGTCGCTGGCCCTGCCCTACGCCGCGCTCGTGGACGGCGCTGGTACGACGGTGGCTGCGTCCGGCACCGCCACGTCCCGTCAGGTCGCGACCGTCCTCCGACCATCGGCTCCGGGACAGGGTCAGCTCGTGGTCGGGCTGAGGACCGGCGAGGTGGTGCTCCCCTCGCGCGACCAGGAGCTGCTCGCCGTCGTCGGACCCGCGCTGGCACAGCTCCTGAACGCGCGGTCCCTCGGTGAGGCTCTCCAGGTGTCGCGGACGGAGGTCGTCCTCGCTGTCGAGGAGGAGCGCCGCCGGCTCCGTCGAGACCTGCACGACGGGCTGGGCCCCCGGCTCACAGGCGTCGCCTACACCGCTGATGCTGCCCGCAACAGCGCCGACGACCCGGCACGCGTTCTCGAGCTGCTCGCCGAGCTGCGGGCCGACGCGGGAGATGCGATCGCCGAGGTGCGGCGGCTCGTGGACGGACTCCGTCCACCGAGCCTTGACCAGATCGGTCTCGTCGAGGCGCTGCGTCAACACGGCAGGTCACTGCACGGCGCGAACGGTCACCGGCTCGAGGTGAGCCTCGACGTCGAGGAGCCGTTGGGTCCGCTCGAGGCAGCAGTGGAGGTGGCGACGTACCGCATCGTCGTGGAGGCCCTCACGAACGCCGCCCGTCACTCCCGAGGCAGCCACTGCCAGGTGCACCTGGCGCGGAACGACGGCACCCTGGTCATCGAGGTCAGCGACAACGGGTTGACGACAGGGCTGTGGCGGGCCGGGGTGGGGATGAGCTCGATGCGCGACCGCGCCGAGGTTCTCGGTGGTGACTTCAGCGCGGGCGCGGGAACGGTGCGGGTCACGCTGCCGGTGTGAGCGAGTCCTGCGGGACCGGAGGCCGAGGGTTGTTGGTTGGTGGATCAGGCCGGGAACGGCAGGCGCGGCTGGGGCGGCCCGAGTGTCGGGTCGACGCCGTCGAAGAGGCTGCTGATCGACTCCCCGGCGTGCACCCGACCGATCGCCTCGCCGAACAGGTCGGCCACGGACCGCACCGTGAGCTCGGGCCAGTCCGCCGGCGACGGGACGGTGTCGGTGGTGACCACCTCGTCGATCATCGGGTGGTCGCGGAGCCGGGAGACGGCCTTGCCGACGAACAACCCGTGGGTGCAGGCGACCGATGCGCCGGTGCATCCTAGCTCTCTCAGCTTGTCGAGCAGCTCGATGACCGAGCCACCTGTCGCGATCTCGTCGTCGAGGATCAGCGCGTGCTTTCCCTCGACCTGGCCGACGATCGCATCGACCACCACGCGGTCGTCGGCGAGCCGCTGCTTGCTCCCCGCCGCGACCGGGAGCCCGAGTAGGCGCGCGAACTGGGTGGCGGTCTTGGCGTTGCCGAGGTCCGGCGAGACGACCACCGTGTCGTCGAGGTCACGGCCCTGGAAGTGGTCGGCTAGCACGCCGAGCGCGGTGAGGTGGTCCACCGGCACGGAGAAGAACCCGTGCACCTGAGGAGCATGCAGCGTCATGGTGAGCACCCGGGTCACCCCTGCCGTGGCCAACATGTCCGCCACGAGCCGGCCGCCGAGCGAGATCCGTGAGGCGTCCTTCTTGTCCGAACGGGCGTAGGCGTAGTGCGGCATGACCGCGGTGATCTGCGCCGCCGAAGCGCCCTTGGCGGCGTCCACCATCAACAGCAGCTCCATCAGGTGCTCCTGGGTGGGTGGCACCAACGGCTGGATGATGTAGACGTCGCGCTGCCGGCAGTTGGCCTGCAGCTGGGCCTGCAGACAGTCGTTGCTGAACCGGGTCATCTCGACCGATGAGAGGCCGACCCCCAGGGACTCGCAGATGGCAGACGCCAGCGAACGATGGGCGCTTCCGCTGAAGACGACGATCTCTCGCACGTCGAGGGCTCCCCGGGGTGGGCAGGGTCGGTGGGCAGGTCGGCTGGTCGGCTGGTCGGTCTGGTCGGTCGGCAGGGTGACGATAACCCGGCCCGAGACCGCGTGAACAGCGGACGTCTCAGCGGACGCCTCGGCGAGGCGAGACAACCGCGACGCTGACGGGTTGATCCTCGGCACGTGATGCCTGCGATCGACCCGACAAGGGAATCGGACTGCTCAGGCCCAGAGCTGGCCCTCGAGGCGGTCCTCAGCCTCGTCGACCGAGCCTTCGTAGGCCCCGGTCGAGAGGTACTTCCAGCCGCCGTCGCACACCACGAAGACGATGTCTGCCCGTTCGCCGGCCCGCACGGACCTGGCGGCCTGCGCGAGCGCGGCATGCAGGATCGCCCCGGTCGAGACACCAGCGAAGACACCCTCGGTCTCCAGCAGCTCGCGCACCCGGCGTACGGCGTCACGCGGACCGACCGAGAACCGGGCGTCGATCAACGTCTCGTCGTACAGCTCTGGGACGAAACCCCCGTCGAGGTTCCGCAGGCCGTAGACGAGCTCGCCGTACCTCGGCTCGGCCGCGACGATCACGACGTCCGGCTTGTGCTCGCGGAAGAACCTGCCCACCCCCATGAGCGTCCCGGTTGTGCCTAGCCCTGCGACGAAGTGCGTCACGGTCGGCAGGTCCTCGAGGATCTCCGGGCCGGTGCCCTCAAAGTGCGCGAGCGCGTTCGCGGGGTTGCCGTACTGGTAGAGCATCACCCAGTCGGGGTGCTCCTGGGCCAGCAGCTTCGCTACCCGGACGGCCTCGTTGGAGCCACCCGCGGCCGGCGAGGACACGATCTCCGCGCCCCACATCGCCAGTAGCTGCCGACGCTCGACCGAGGTGTTCTCGGGCATGACACACACCAGGCGGTAGCCGCGCAGCTTCGCCGCCATCGCCAGCGAGATGCCGGTGTTGCCGGAGGTCGGTTCGAGGATCGTGCAGCCGGGGCGCAGCCGGCCTTCCTTCTCCGCCTCCTCCACCATCCGCATCGCGGCCCGGTCCTTGAGGGAGCCGGTGGGGTTCTGGTCCTCGAGCTTGGCCCAGAGCCGCACGTCCGGGCTCGGAGACAACCGCGGCATCCCCACCAGCGGGGTGCCGCCGACCGAGTCGAGCAGCGAGTCGAAGCGCATCAGCTAGCCGGGGACCCTGGTCCGGAGCCCCCTGCGACAGCAGGCAAGACGACGACCTGGTCATCCTCAGCCACAGAGGTGTCGAGGCCACCGGTGAACCGGACGTCCTCGTCGTTGACGTAGACGTTCACGAACCGGCGCAGGTCCTCGCCGTCGAGGAGCCGCTCCTTGATGCCCGGGTGGTGGGCCTCGAGGTCGTCGATCAGCTCCGACAGCGTCGTACCGCGGGCGGCAACAGCCTTCTTCCCGCCTGTGTAAGTGCGCAGGATGGTCGGGATGCGGATCTCGACGGCCATGTCGTGACTCCTTGATCGCGGGTCGGGGACGGATCCTTCAGCTCGGATCGTCGGACTGGCCGTCGACAGCGACTTCCTCCTCGGTCACGTCGCCGTCGACGATCCTGTAGGACCTCAACTCCACCGGCCCGGGACTATTCCCGTGCTCGCGCGTGCTGACCAGCACGTAGTGCGCATTCGGCTCCTGGGCGAGGCTGATGTCGGTGCGCGAGGGATAGGCCTCGGTCGCGGTGTGCGAGTGGTAGATCACCACGGGCTCCTCGTCGCGTGAGTCCATGTCCCGGTAGAGACGCAGTAGGTCGGTCGGCTCGAACTCGTAGAAGGTGGGCGACGCAGCAGCGTTGAGCATCGGCACGAGGCGCTCCGGCCGGTTGGAGCCCTCCGGACCGGCGACGACCCCGCACGCCTCGTCCGGATGGTCCTTCTTCGCGTGCGCGACGATCGCGTCGTAGATGTCCTGGTGGATCTGCAGCACCCCATGAGCCTAGGTGCCGCCGGTACGTCGACCCCTGCCCATCTCCGCCGTCCGTATGTTGAGACCCCCTCCCCGTCGAGAAGCCACCCCCTCCCCGTCGAGAAGCCACCCCCTCCCCGCCGAGAAGCCACCCCCTCCCGTTGAGTCGCCGACTTCTCGGCCACCCTTCCTGGGCGGAAGACCTGGTGTCTCGACGCGGAAAGCCTGGCACCTCGACAGGGAAGGTCTGGCGTCTCGACACGGAAAGTCCCGCGCCTCGACAGGGAAAACCCGACTACTCAACGGGAGAGGGCGAGGACCAGGGTTTCCTGGAGGTAGCCGACCCAGTCGTAGACGTCGTGGACGTGGGCACGCGCGTCGTCGTCGGGCAGGGTCAGCCAGAAGTCCTCGTCGCCCTCTTCCACCCCGAGCCGGGTGGCCAGCGCGAGCCGGATGTCGGTGAACGACCTCATCCATGTCCTGACCGAGCCGGGGTCCAGCTCGACATCGATGTGCAGACCGTCCTCGCCGAGCTCCGGCGGCAATCCGGCCTCCTCGAGGGTGTCGATGATCGTCGCCGCCGCGCGGGCCTTGGAGTCCCGCAGGGCGCCCTCGGTGAAGCGGCGGAACTCCCCCGCGGCCTCCTCGTCCTCGGGGTAGGCAGTCGGGAACAGCCGCGCCAGCACGGGGTCGTCCGGCTCGGTGGTCGGCCCCGAGAAGTCGAGCAGCTGCTCGAGCGGGTCGTTGGTCTCCATCGGTGCCGCGACCTCGTTGCGCAGCAGCTCGACCATCTGAGAAGCGAGCGAGCGCAGCAGGTCGGCCTCGAAGCCGGTGAAGGTCGCCACCGCACCGCCACCACGTCGCCTCTCGAAACCGCCGCTCATTCCGGCTTCTCCATGGTCGCCCAGAGGCCGTGCTCGTGCATCGCCTGCACGTCTCGCTCCATCTCCTCACGGGACCCACTCGACACCGTCGACCTGCCGTCCTCGTGCACCTCGAGCATCAGCTTCTCCGCCTTGCTGCGCGGATAGCCGAAGTAGCTCTCGAAGACATAGGTGACATACGACATCAGGTTCACGGGGTCGTTCCAGACGACCGTGGCCCACGGCCGGTCGACCAGCACGGCTTCCTCAGGTCGCTCGGTCTGGACAGGCATCGGTGCGGACACGGCCCTCATCCTAGGCGTCGTGCCCCCACGGCCTGCGGACCGTAGGCTCACCAGGGTGACGACTCCGAACAGCCGGCCTCGAACGACCCGGCCCGGCACGTCCGCCAGCACCGCGCTGCTCACCGATCACTACGAGCTGACCATGCTGCAGGCTGCGCTCGCGGCCGGGACCGCGGACCGACGGGCCGTCTTCGAGCTGTTCCCCCGCCGGCTGCCCGACGGACGGCGGTACGGCGTCGTGGCCGGCGTCGGCCGCGCCCTCGACGCGATCGAGGACAACATGTTCGACGACATCGCCGTGGCCGCCCTGCGGAAGAGCCGGGTCGTCGACGAACGCACCCTCGACTGGCTGCAGATCCACCAGTTCACAGGCAACGTCTGGGGCTATCCCGAAGGTGAGCTCTACTTCCCGCAGTCGCCGCTGATGGTCGTCGAGGCCAGCTTCGCCGAGGCGGTCGTCCTGGAGACTGTCCTGCTCTCGATCCTCAACCACGACTCGGCGATCGCCTCGGCGGCGTCCCGGATGACCCTGGCCGCGGACGGTCGGCCCTGCATCGAGATGGGCTCCCGCCGGACCCATGAGGAGGCTGCGGTCGCAGCCGCCCGGGCGGCGTACGTCGCCGGCTTCACCGCGACCCCGAACCTCGCTGCGGGGCACCGCCACGGCATCCCGACGGCCGGCACCAGTGCCCACAGCTTCACGCTCCTGCACGACACCGAGCGTGCGGCGTTCGAGGCCCAGGTCGCATCCCTGGGCAGCGGTACGACGTTGTTGGTTGACACCTACGACGTGGCCGAGGCGGTGCGTACGGCCGTCGAGGTCGCCGGTCCCGGACTCGGTGCCGTCCGGATCGACTCCGGGGACCTCGGCGTCCTCGCTCACGAGGTCCGGGCGCAGCTCGACGGCCTCGGCGCGACCGGCACCCGGATCGTCGTCACCTCCGACCTCGACGAGCACTCCATCGCCGCTCTGGCCGCGGCCCCCGTGGACGGCTACGGGGTCGGGACCTCGCTGGTCACCGGCAGCGGCCATCCGACCTGCGGTTTCTTCTACAAGCTCGTCGCCCGGGAGGGACTGTCCGGCGCCATGGTGGACGTCGCGAAGGCCAGCACCTCCAAGCCCTCGGTGGGTGGCCGGAAGTTCGCCCTGCGTCGTCTTGGGCCTGACAAAGTGGCGCAGGCAGAGGTCGTCGGGATCGGCACGCCACCCCAGGACGACGGCGACGACCGCCCGTTGCTGGTCCCCCTGGTGCTCGACGGCGAGATCGTGGGGCGTGAGAGTCTCGACACCGCGCGAGAACGCCACGAGACGTCGCGTTCCGAGCTGCCGACGAAGGCTCGTCGGCTTTCCCGGGGAGAGCCCGTGATCCCGACCCTGATGACCCGGGGCCGACGATGGCAGTGATCCGCTGCGACTTCGACTCCGAGGTACTGGAGGTCAGCACGTCAATGACCGTCCTGGTCCCCCAGGACGAGCAGACCGGCGTACCGACGGCGCAGCCACCCCGGGAGCTGCCGGTGCTCTACCTGCTTCATGGGCTCAGCGACGACAGCACCGCCTGGCTCCGCCACACGAACCTCGAGCGGTACCTCTGGGAGAGGCCCCTCGTCGTGGTGATGCCACAGGTGGGTCGCAGCTTCTACGCCGACGAGGTGCACGGTCACCGCTATTGGACCTTTCTCACCGAGGAGCTGCCCACGCTCGTGTCGTCATTCTTCCGGGCGTCGGTGCGACGGTAGGACACCTACGTCGCCGGGTTGTCGATGGGCGGCTACGGCGCCCTCAAGTGGGCTCTACGCCAACCGGAGCGCTTCGCGGGCGCAGCCAGCCTGTCCGGGGCACTGGACCTGCGGACGTCGATGGGGCTTCCCGAGCGTCAGGAGCTCGCGCACCGGGTCTACGACGGCCGGATCGGACCGGACGACGACCTCTTCGCCCTGCTCGACCAGGCCGATGTCGAGGCCCTGCCGCCGCTGTTCGTCGGCTGCGGGACCGAGGACCACCTCTTCGAGGGCAACCGGCGTTTCGTCGAGGCGGCGACGTCGGCTGGGGCCGACCTCCGTGTCGACTTCCGTGCCGGGGAGCACGAGTGGGGCTTCTGGGACGCCTCGCTGCCCGACGTCCTGGCTTGGCTCCCGCGCCCCCCGATACCGTGGACGCCATGAAGCGCGCGCTGATCGTCGTCGACGTCCAGAACGACTTCTGCGAGGGCGGGTCGCTTCCGGTCCACGGTGGCGCCGAGGTCGCGGCCAGGATCAGTACGCTGCTGCACCACTGGACCCGTCAGGACCTCCAGGCGCCGCCGTACGACGTCGTCGTCGCCACCCGCGACCATCACGTCGATCCCGGCAGCCACTTCTCCGACGACCCCGACTTCGTCGAGAGCTGGCCGGCCCACTGCGTGGTTGGCACGGACGGCGAGGCGTTCCACCCCAACCTCGACCCGCAGCCGTTCGACGCGATCTTCCTCAAGGGCGAGCACGCCGCCGCCTACTCCGGCTTCGAGGGGCGCGACCACGACGGCGCCGTCCTCGCCGACTGGCTACGGGGCCACGAGGTCACGCACGTGGACGTCTGCGGACTCGCCACCGACCACTGCGTGCGCGCAACGGCCCTCGACGCCGTCCGGGAGGGCTTCGACACGTCCCTGGTCGAGTCAATGTGCGCCGGGGTGGCACCCGACTCCACAGAGGCTGCCGTCGCGGAGATGGCAGCCGCAGGGGTCCACCTCACCTGAGCTTCGGGCTCCTCCTACCTGGCAGGCGTGTGACACGTCCGGGGGGAGGGTACGCACCAAGGATGACCGACGACTTCCGCTCAGAGTCAGGCCTCGCCTCCCCGGAGGCGATGCGCGCCGAACGTGGTGGTTCTGGCCGACCGCTTGTGCTGGTGCATGGCCTTGGCTCGAGTCTGCGTACCTGGGACATGGTGCTCCCGGCCCTGAAGCAGCACCGGACCGTGGTCGCACTGGACCTGCCCGGCTTCGGACGCTCCGCGCCGCTGTCGGGCGAGGTGACGGTGGCCACGCTCACGGACGCCTTGC
>JBPCND010000345.1:0-3152 GCA_051001655.1 Nocardioides sp.
AGCTTGTACTCGTTCACGGTTCTCCTCGAGGTCAGTAGGCCAGTGAGCGGTCGACGGCGTCCAGGATGCGGTCGAGGTCGGGGAGCCACTGCTCCTCGATGCGGCTCGGAGGGTACGGCGTGTCGAAGCCACCCACCCGGAGCACCGGCGCCTCGAGTGAGTAGAAGCACTCCTCGGTGATCCGCGCCGCGATCTCCGAGCCCAGGCCGAGGTTGACGTGCGCCTCGTGGGCCACCACGACCCGGCCGGTCCTGCGGACCGACTCGAGCACCGGCCCCATGTCGAGCGGTGAGAGGGTGCGCAGGTCGATGACCTCGATGCTCTGACCGTCGCCGGCCGCGGCCTCGGCACAAGCCAGGCACGTCTTCACCATCGGGCCGTAGGTCAGCAGGGTCAGGTCCGTGCCCGCCCGCACCACCCGGGAGGTGAACAGCGGATCGGGAGAAGCGGTGTCGTCCAGCTCGGCCTTGTCGGCGTGGTACTGCCGCTTCGGCTCCAGGAAGATCACCGGGTCGTCACAGGCGATGGCCTGCTGGATCATCCAGTAGCCGTCGACCGGGTTGGAACAAGCGACGACCTTCAGTCCCGGCGTGTGCGCGAACTGCGCCTCGGGGCTCTCGCTGTGGTGCTCGACCGCACCGATGCCACCACCGAACGGGATCCGGATGACCAGCGGCATCGCGATCTTGCCCTGCGACCGGTAGTGGATCTTCGCGACCTGGCTGACGATCTGGTCGTAGGCCGGGTAGACGAACCCGTCGAACTGAATCTCGCAGACAGGACGGTAGCCGCGCATCGCGAGGCCGACCGCGGTGCCGATGATCCCCGACTCCGCCAGCGGCGAGTCGATCACCCGGTCTTCCCCGAAGTCCTTCTGCAGCCCGTCGGTGATCCGGAAGACACCGCCGAGCTTGCCGACGTCCTCTCCCATGATGAGCACCTTAGGGTCGTTCTCCATCGCCTTGCGAAGTCCCGCGTTCAGGCCCTTGGCGAGGGTGATCTTCGCCGCCATCAGTGTGCCCCTCCCGTCGAACCAGCCGTCTCGAAGCTGTCGAGGTACGCCGCGAAGCCGTCACGCTGCGCGACCAGCTCGGCGCTCTCCTCGGCATAGACGAA
Source organism: Nocardioides sp. (assembly GCA_051001655.1). Taxonomy (GTDB): domain Bacteria; phylum Actinomycetota; class Actinomycetes; order Propionibacteriales; family Nocardioidaceae; genus Nocardioides_B. The sequence goes on from JBPCND010000345.1 coordinate 1,117, forward strand.
GTCGAAGGTGTCGAGGATCCGCGGCTCCGGCAACACCTTGCAACCCTCGCGCAGGTGTTCGCCGAGCTTCTCAGCCTCGTGCTCGAGCTCGTCGAAGAAGTCCTGGTCGACGAGACCGTTGCGGGTGAGGTAGACCTTCACGCGTTGAATCGGGTCCTTGAGCTTCCAGTTCTCAACGTCGGAGGAGAGCCGGTAGCGGGTGGGGTCGTCGGTCGTGGTGTGCGCACCCATCCGGTAGGTGTAGGCCTCGACGAGGGTGGGGCCCTGTCCGTCGCGGGCCCGTTGCAGAGCGGCCTGGGTGACGGCGTACGACGCCAGCACGTCGTTGCCGTCGACCCGCACGCCCGGGAAGCCGAAGCCGAGAGCGCGCTGGTAGAGCGGGATCCGGGTCTGCCGCTCGATCGGCTCCGAGATCGCCCACTGGTTGTTCTGACAGAAGAACACCACCGGGGCGTTGTAGGAGGCGGCGAAGATGAACGCCTCGTTGACGTCGCCCTGGCTGCTGGCGCCGTCACCGAAGTAGGCCACCACGGCGGCGTCCCGGTCGGCGTCACCGGTGCCGACGACGCCGTCCCGCTGGAGGCCCATCGCATAGCCGGTGGCGTGTCGGGTCTGGGCGCCAATCACGACCGTGTAGAGGCCGAAGTTGCCGTCGTTGGGGTCCCAACCGCCCTGGTCGACGCCTCGGAAGAGACCGAGCAGCCGGAGCGGGTCCACGCCGCGGCACCAGGCGACGCCGTGCTCGCGGTAGGTCGGAAAGGCGAAGTCCTGTGGTCGGAGCGCTCGTCCGGAGCCGACCTGCGCCGCCTCCTGGCCGAGCAGCTGGGCCCAGATCCCGAGCTCGCCGTGACGCTGCAGCGCAGTGGCCTCGGTGTCGATGCGCCGGGTCAGCACCATGTCACGGTAGAAGCCCTTAATCATCTCGACCTCGTCGGCTCCGTCCCCGGCGTCGAAGTGGAACTCCGGATGCTCCACACGCTCACCCTCGGGGGTCAGCAGCTGGACCAGCTCGGGGCCGCCATCTGCCTGGCGCGGACCGAATACCTCACCGAGGTCCGGCCCGAAGTCACCGGTCTTCGGGGTCGACGGCTGGATGCTCTGGCTCACCTGCACTCCTTCGTGTCGTCGGCTCGCGGGGTGCCCGCTGCCGGCTCGCTGGGAGCTCACGACCGGTGCCTCGACCGGACGCGGGGATGGTGCGCCGTCGTCGTGGCTGGTCGCCGCTGTGACCGGTGCCACACCGACCGGTCTGGGCACAAGATACCGGTCCTCGCGCGCGCCTGGCGAATCGACCTCGCCTCACGGGTTGGCCTCATGGGCTGGCCGGACCCTGTCCGGATCTCGACGGATCCCCGGCCGATATCCGCGCGACCGGGACCTCCCGGAGACGTACGCTGCCGTCAGGGGCAACCACAGGAGACGGTCATGACAGCGAGCACCCGGTCCACACCGACGTTCGGTGTGGTCATGGCGGCTCTGGTGGTCGTGTACGTCGTCTGGGGATCGACGTACCTCGGGATCCGGATCGTCGTCGAGGAAGCCCCGCCGCTGACCTCGATGGGCCTGTGCTGGACCTCGGCAGGGCTGATCCTGGGACTGATCCTGGCTGTCCGCGGAGGTGTCCGCCGGCTGCGGATCACCCGTCGGCAGGCCCGGGGCGCCGCGATCCTGGGCCTGCTGCTGCCGTTGCTGGGCAACGGCATGGTCGCGGTGGCGGAGAACCTGGGCGCCACGTCGGGGGTGACCGCGCTGCTCATCGCGATCGCCCCACTCATCATCGTGGTCTTCCGGACCGCCGAGGGCGACCGGCCAGGAGCACTGACCCTGCTGGGCGTGCTGATGGGGTTCGTCGGGCTCGCCGTGCTCGTCGTCTTCGGGCGAAGCGGGTTCGACGACTTCCCCCTGGGTGCCGCCCTGCTGGTTCTCTTCGCGTCCTCGTGCTGGGCGCTGGGCTCCTACCTCCAACCACGCCTGACCCTGCCGGAGGACGTCTTCGTCACCACCGTCTACGAGATGCTGTTCGGTGGAGCGATGCT
>JBPCND010000346.1:0-4451 GCA_051001655.1 Nocardioides sp.
GGCGCGGCCCGTTGGCATACGGCCACGCGACAGCGGACAGGACTTTGCTCATGGGGGCGATCTTAGGGAAGCCGGCAACCCCGATGCAGAACCCGACCTGCATCAACCGGGTCAGCAGCCCCGGTCAGGAGAAGTCCGGGTCCTTCTCACGACTGCGCTTGAGCTCGTAGAAACCCGGTGTCGCCGCGACGAGGAGCACGCCGTCCCAGAGCCGGCCGGCGTCCTCGCCCTTCGGAGCGGGCGTGACGACGGGACCGAAGAACGCCACGCCCTCGACCGAGATGACCGGTGTGCCGACCTCATAACCGACCTGGTCCATGCCGGCGTGGTGGGACTTCTTCAGGTCCTCGTCGTAGTCGGTGGACTCCATCGCGTCGGCCAGAGAGAGCGGCAGTTCGACCTCTGCCAGTGCCTCCTCGATCAGGGTGCGGTCGATCGGGCGGCCCTCGAGGTGGATCCGGTTGCCCATCGCGGTGTAGAGCGGGAGCAGGACGCCGGCACCCTCACTCTGGGCGGCGGCGACCGCGACGCGGACGGGTCCCCATGTAGGGGCGAGCTTCTCGCGGTAGCTGTCCGAGATGTCCTTGTCCTGGTTCAGGTACGCCAGGCTCATCACGTGGAAGCTCGGGGCGATGCGGCGCTGTTTGGCCACCTCGAGCAGCCAGCGCGAGGACATCCACGCCCACGGGCAGAACGGGTCGAACCAGAAGTCGACGGGTGTGCGGGCGTCGTCACGGGTGTCAAGGGTCTGCTCGGTCATCAGTGCCACTCCTCGGGGTGCGCGGGGCGGGCGGTGCATTCCTCTCGGTACAAGGGCGGTGACGATTCGGTTATTCCCCGAGCCAGGTGTGAGGATGCCTGCATGCCTGGAACAAACCTGACCCGGGACGAGGCTGCCGCGCGCGCTGCCCTCCTCGATGTCGAGTCCTACAGCGTCGACCTGGATCTCACGACCGGAAGTGAGACGTTCGGCTCGACCACCGTCCTCCGCTTCCGGGCCCGGAGCGGAGCCGAGACGTTCGTCGACCTGGTCGGAGCCTCCATCCACGAGCTCAGCCTGAACGGCGTCGCGCTCGACCCCGACGAGGTGTACGCCGACAGCCGGGTCACCCTCAGGGCTCTCGCCGAGCACAACGAGCTCCGGGTCGTCGCCGACATGCGCTACAGCCACACCGGCGAAGGCCTGCACCGGTTCGTGGACCCGGCCGACGACAGGGTCTACCTCTACTCACAATGTGAGGTCCCGGACGCCCGCCGTATCTACGCAACGTTCGAGCAGCCCGACCTCAAGTCGGTGTTCACCTTCACCGTGAAGGCGCCGGCACACTGGAAGGTCATCTCCAACTCCCCGACCCCGGCGCCGCTCGACGGTGACGACGGCACCGCGGTCTGGACCTTTCCGACCACCGAGTGCATCTCGACCTATGTGACGGCGATCGTGGCAGGTGAGTATCAAGAGGTGCTCGACGTCCACGTCGGCAAGCACGGCGACATCCCGCTGGGCCACTACTGCCGGCAGTCGATCGTGCCCTACCTCGATGTCGACGAGCTGGTGCAGATCACCAAGCAGGGCTTCGAGTTCTTCGAGGTTGCCTTCGAGTTCCCGTACCCGTTCCACAAGTACGACCAGCTCTATGTGCCGGAGTTCAACAACGGCGCGATGGAGAACGTCGGCTGCGTCACGCTCCGTGACGAGTATCTCCCACGGGGGCAGCATGCCGGCTGGTTCTACGAGCAGCGCGCGAACACGATCCTGCACGAGATGGCGCACATGTGGTTCGGGGACCTCGTGACCATGAAGTGGTGGGACGACCTCTGGCTCAACGAGTCCTTCGCGGAGTGGGCGGCCACGCATGCCGCGGTCAGCACGACGGCGTACCCCGAGGCCTGGACCGGGTTCGCCAACAACCGGAAGAACTGGGCCTACCGGCAGGACCAGCTGCCGACCACACACCCGATCGCCGCGGACAACCATGACCTCGAGCAGGTGGAGGTGAACTTCGACGGCATCACCTATGCGAAGGGCGCCTCGGCGCTCAAACAGCTGGTGGCCTATGTCGGGCTGGAGCAATTTCTCGCGGGTCTGCGCAGCTACTTCCAGGCGCACGCGTTCGGGAACAGCGAGTTCAGCGACCTGTTGGGCGCCCTGGAGGCGACCTCGGGCCGCGACCTGGACGCCTGGGCGGCTGACTGGCTGCAGACCTCGGGCGTCAACACCCTCGCGACGGAGTTCGACCTGGCCGAGGACAGCAGCTACGCGAGCTTCTCCGTGCGCCAGAGTGCCGACGAGGCGTTCCCGACACTTCGTCCGCACCGCATCGTCATCGGGCTCTACGACGACCTGGACGGTCGCCTGGTCCGAAGGACCTTTGTCGAGACCGACGTCGTCGGCGATCTGACCGAGGTGCCCGAACTCGTCGGCGTGCGACAGCCCGATCTCCTGCTGCTCAACGACCGCGACCTCACCTACGCCAAGATCCGCCTCGACCGGCGCTCGCTGACCACCGTTCGTGAGTCCATCAGGACCCTCGAAGACTCGCTGGCGCGGGCACTGTGCTGGTCGGCCGCTTGGGACATGACGCGTGACGCCGAGATGGCTGCCGGTGACTTCGTCGCCATGGTGCTCGGTGCTCTGGCCGACGAGACCGACGACATGGCGGTCAAGCAGCTGCCGGTCTACGTCCAGATCGCCATCGAACAGTTCGCGCATCCGACCAACCGGGAGGCCCTGCGCAGCACCTGGGAGCAGGGCATGCGCGCGATCCTCGAGGAGGCCGAGCCGGGCAGCGACCACCAGCTCACCTTCATGAAGGTGTTCGCCGGCACCACCGGCAAGCGGATCCCCCCTTCGTCGTACACCGGGGCCGGTCGCAGCCCCGAGGCGATGGCGTTCATGGCCGGACTCGTCGAGGGAAGCACCACCCTGGAGGGTTTGACGGTCGACACCGACATGCGCTGGACGCTGCTCACGGCACTGGCCTCGACCGGCTACGTCGACCGAACTCGCATCGAGGCGGAGCTCGCCGAGGACAACACGATCTCGGGCCAGGAGAAGGGCGCCGCTGCGATAGCCGCCCTACCCGACCCCGACACCAAGGAGCACTCCTGGCTCGAGGGCGCGGTCCGGGGCGGCGTCGCCAACGAGACCCAGCGGCACATCGCCTACGTCTGGGACACGGCCGGGCAGGCGGATCTCATCGCGCCGTACCTCGACCGCTACCTGGCTGCGGCGGACACGATCTGGGAGGACCGGGGCGTGCAGATCGCCTCGACCGCCCTGGAGTACATGTTCCCGAGGGCTCTCACCAGCCAGGGGACCCTGGACCGCGTCGACGCCTGGCTGCGATCTTCGAGCGCGAACCCGGCGGCCAAGCGCTACGTGGCCGAGGGCCGCGCCGACATCGTCCGGGCGCTCGCCGCTCAGGCCTTCGACGCCCGCACCCGCCGCCCCTGACCCACACCCAAGGTCGGGCGTGCGCGGCTGTGTCAGTCGGAGCCGTGCAGGAGGGCCGGCCGACGGGCGTGCTCGGCCAGCTGGTGTACCCCCGCGATGATGCCGCCGGCGAGGTCTCCGGCTGCGAAAGCGGTCCGCATCGACAGCGAAGCCAGCGCGACCTCGGCGTCATCGAGGACGCGCCGTGCCTCCGCGCCGGTGACGACTTCCAGGATCCGCTCGCCCGGGTCGACCAGGACGAGCACGGAGCGGTCGGGCGCCACGAGCGAGCCATGCAGTCGCTCCGCGAAGGGACGGGTCTCCCCGTCGGAGGCGCCGACGTAGACCGAGAACTCGAAGCGGCACAGTGTCTCGGCGTGCCGGATCGCCTTGTCGATCTCGAGCCGGTCGGACGCCGAGAAGGCGTCACCAGCGGCCACTTGCACCACCTTCGGCACCTTCGAGCGCTCGCGGCGAGGTGCGCTCTGCCTTCTCGACACCGTCGCGCGGGCCGCCGAACCACTCCGGCTCGTGGCGCCAGGCCAGGCCCGGCTGGTAAGTGGAGCCGTCCCTGCCCGAGGATCCCAAAGAGACCAGGAGAGCGATCAGCACGAACAGACCCGCGGGGATCAGCACAAGTACCAACAGGTAGCCGAGCGGTGAGACGGCGTCGGCTTCGACCCACTGCTCGGGAGGGGCAGCGAAGGCTGGGACCGATGCCGCAAGAACCAGCACCCCAGGGAACGCTGCCAGGGCACGGGCCAACCGACGGCGGACCGTCTTCGCACGGTGTTCGATCACGGTCATCAGGGTATCGAAGTCCGTTTGGGCGGCGCCACACCGTCTCGCTACTGTCCGGACATGCCATTCCTCCAGAACGCTCCGGAGTGCACCGAGACAGACGCCATGTGCCTGTGGGTGGAGCAGCAGACCGGCAACCTCTGGTTGGCGCAGGCCGCTGACAAGCTGATCGTCAAGCCCTTGGCACTCCTCGCGCTCCTCCTGATCGCGCTGCTGG
>JBPCND010000347.1:0-3626 GCA_051001655.1 Nocardioides sp.
GGGCGGCGGACGAACACCACACTGGGGACCGCCAGCGCGACGAGCAGGAGGGCGACCGTGAGGGAGACGGACGACGTCCAGCGGGCCGCGCGCGGCCAGCCACGGAAGCCCGCCCACCCGTCGGCAACGCCATCTCCCAGACGTCGGACCAGCTCGGTGGGCGTGCTCATGGTGTTGCCATTGTGCCGTAGGCTTTGGCAGTCAACCCCGGAGAGTGCCAGCACGAGAGGACCGGAGCGTGCCTACCTACCAGTACGCCTGCACCGAGTGCGGGCACCGGTTCGAGTCCGTGCAGAGCTTCCACGAGGACTCCCTGACCCACTGCCCCGAGTGCGACGGCCGGATCCGCAAGATCTTCAACGCCGTCGGCGTGGTCTTCAAGGGGTCGGGCTTCTACCGCAAAGACAGCCGCTCCCCGGTGGGTGCGGCGGCGTCCTCGACGGCCGACGGGTCGTCCGCGGCGACGCCCGCCGCGGACACCGGGACGAAGAGCACCGCGGACTCCGGCGCCTCGTCCTCTCCCCCGGCCGCCACGCCCGCGACCACCTTCTGACCCCTGTGGACAACCCGCCGCCGGGCGGAGGCGTCCGGCCTACCGTCGAGGCATGTCCGACGAACCGGCAGCGACCTGGCGCCCGGCCAGCCGTCGCGCCCGGCTCGGTCGGCGCATGACGTCGCTGCGCCGCTCGGTGCTCACCCGGCGCCGGCCCCTGGCGGCCGTCCTCACCGCGGTGGCCGTGCTGGCCACCCTGCGCACCCTGTCGCCGGCCCCCGAGCCCACCGTCGCGGTTCTGGTGGCGGCGCGCGACCTGCAGAGCGGCTCGGTGCTCCGCGACGACGACCTGGTCCGCGCGGCGTACCCGGTCGAGACGGTGCCCGAAGGGCTGGCCGGCGCCCCGGTCGGGCGGATCCTGGCCGCTCCGCTGCGGCGAGGGGAGCCCCTCACTGACGTCCGGCTGGTGGGGCCCGCGCTCGCGGCCGGGTACGCCGGACTGGTCGCGGTGCCCGTCCGGCTTCCCGACGGAGGCAGCGTCGAGCTGCTCACCGTCGGTGACCGGATCGACCTGGTCGCGGCCGACCCGGCCGGGGGCGGCGCACAGGTCGTGGCCGCGGCCGTCCCGGTGCTGGCGCTGCCGCGCGCCTCGTCCGCGCCGAGCTCGTCGGGGCTGGCCGGGCGGCTGGTGGTGGTCGGGGCACCCCGTGCTTCGGCGGAGGCGATCGCCGCCTCGGCGGTGCGGGACTTCCTGAGCTTCACCTTCGCCCGCTAGCGTCGGGGCCTCTCAATCCCACGGCGCTCTCGGGCGCGGCAAAGGAATGGTCACATGACGGGCTTCAAGAACTTCATCCTCCGCGGCAACCTCATCGAGCTGGCCACGGCCTTCATCATGGCCACCGCGTTCGCGCTGGTGGTCACCGCCACCGTCGACGTCATCCTGGACATCATCGGCAAGGCCGGGGGCACCTCCGACTTCTCGAACTACAGCCCCGGCGGCGTCTCGGTCGGCGCCTGGCTGACCGCGCTGATCTCGTTCGTCATCATGGCCACGGTCGTCTACTTCCTCATCGTCACGCCGTACACCAAGGCCAAGGAGCGACTCTTCCCGGCCGAGGAGACCGGCACGCCTGCCGATGTCGCGCTGCTCGAGGAGATCCGCGACCTGCTCAGGACCAACCGGAACGTCTGAGCCGCCTCAGCCGTGGTGCGGCGGCACCTGCGCGCGCAGCCACGCCTCGCCCGGGTCGTCGCCCCGGCGGGCTCCGTCGTGCGGGGGTGCGTCGTCGGGGTCGCGTTCGTCCGCCGTGGTCTCGGGCAGCACGTCGCCGAAGACCGCCGCCAGCCGGCGACGTCGCTCCCAGTCCGGGGCGCGGTCCGCACGCGGCTCGGTCACGCGCACAACCCGGCGGCCTGCGCCTCCTCGGCGGCCGCCTCCTCACCTGGTCCCGAAGGGAGGGACTCGCTGGGATCAGCCGTTCCGCTCGTCGTCGAGCCCGATGTCGGGACGTCACCGGCCGAGATGGCCCCACTGCTCTGCCGAGCACTCAGCGGCTCGTCGTTCTTGATCTTCTCCCACACCTGGTCGGCAGCCGGCAGCCAGCGGATCCGGTTGCGGTCCTCCGGGTCGTAGTCGGAGGGGATCGTCGAGAACTGGATCTTGGACAACCCGATGTCCTTGAACTGGAAGCCGACCCCGGCAAGCTTGGAGAGGTTGCCGAGCCCCTCGTCCACCGTGAGCGACTTGGTGGCCGCGTTCAGGAAACTGACTAGCGTGATCGGGTTGGCCAGGGTGCCGGCCGAGACGACCTTGTTGGCCATCGAGGACATGAAGGCCTGCTGCCGCTTGAGCCGGCCGATGTCGGAGCCGTCGCCGACGGCGTAGCGCTGTCGGACGTAGCTGAGCGCCTCCTTGCCGCTGATCTGGCGGGTGCCGGCCTCGAGGTAGATGCCGTGCTCGCGGTCGTCGACCGTCTCCGGGATGCAGACCGGCACTCCGCCGACGGCATCGACCATGTCCTGGAAGCCCTGGAAGTCGAGGACCACGTGGTGGTCGACGCGGATGTCGGTGATCTGCTCGAACTGGGAGATCGTGCACCCGGGGCCGGCCAGGTTGAACGCCTCGTTCCACAGGGCGTCCGTGGCGCCGGGGACGATCTCGCCGTCCTTCTTGCAGTCGGGCCTGGTGACCAGGGAGTCGCGCGGGATGCTGATCCCGTAGGCCCGCGTCCGGTCCCCCGACAGGTGGATGAGGATCGTGGTGTCCGAGCGCGCACCCAGCCCGGTCTCGTTGTAGATGTTGTTGCCCTCGCCCGCGCGGGTGTCGGATCCCATCACCAGGATGTCGAGCGGCTTCTGCGGACCGGTCGGCTCGACGTCCGCTGGCCGCGGCTCGACGAACGCCTCGTCGAAGTTCTCGGTGGTGATGTTCCCGTTGAGGTGCCGGTAGGCGAAGGTCACCGCCAGGGCGGTGATCATGCCGAGCACGACGACTGACGCGGCCACCACCTTCAGCACGGTGTGCTTGCGCCGACCCTTCCCCTTGCGCTTGGGCGCAGTGGTGCCCGACTCGTCGCCAGCTGGCGCGGTCTCGGGCATGCCGGTGCTCCTGGGAGTTGTCAAGGGACTAGGGCCGAACCTACCGACTGTCTCAAATTGTGCGGTCGGGGTCCAGGCACCACCTCGGCGCCGCCGCGGCCCGAGCGTCCCTGCCGTGACAGGATGTGTGCCGCTTCGCCCCAGTAGCTCAGCGGATAGAGCAGCCGCCTCCTAAGCGAAAGGTCGCAGGTTCGACTCCTGCCTGGGGCACCATTCACGTTCAGAACAGGCGTCCAGGCCGACACCGTTCGCTCAGTCCCGAGCCCCCGCATCGGCCTGAGCCTGGCCTTCAGGCGGCCATGGTCGCATTCGACCCGGGTGTTCTCGTACTGACCTGTGTTGTGCAACGCGGCAGGAATCAAGCCCTCGATGGCGTTGGCCAAAGCCGGTGCCCGGTCGGTGATCACTTCGGCAGGGTCACCGTGAACAGCCAGGGCGGCGGTGAAGAATGTGCGCGCCGAGGCGATGTCCCGTCGCTGCGAGACGTACACGTCGATCACCTGCCCATGCTGGTCGACCGCCCGGTAGACGTAGG
>JBPCND010000348.1:0-10646 GCA_051001655.1 Nocardioides sp.
CTGATAGTTCTTGTTCACTGGTGGTCCCCTTGCTGTCGGTGTTCTTGGCGAACGCCCGACACCTACCATCCGGCAGGTCTCAGGCGGGGGACCACCACCCAAGTTCTACGACTGGCGGGACAACCTCCTTTCGGCTGCCTCCTCGAGCATTGCAACCATGAGGGCTCGGACCCTGCGCGGATCCTGCGCTTCCTCCATCACCGATGGTTGTGGGATTGGGAACGATGCCGCGACGGCGGGCGCGGGATAAGCCCCACGATCGACCGTGGCAACAGGGATCCCGTCGGCGATGACGCGATCGCGCTCGTACAAGAGGTATGGGTTGGCGAGAAGGTCGGCGTCGGTGAGCGCCAACCCCGCCTGAGAGCGCTCCTCCTGGACGTAGTAGCGCTTGGTCTGGTCGACCGAGAGGTCGAACCGAGCGAGGAGGTGCAGCAGAGAACGCCTCTCCCCAGGCAGCCCGGCCAGCTTCTTCGCCATGGTTGGTCCGATCCGGCCAACCCATTCCGGGCCGATGCTTGACGGGTCGTAGAGCGCCTGCTGGACAGCCGGCCATGGGTCTTCGTTGTCAGTCAGCGCATCAGCAATCCGGAAGGCCAGGAGATTGCCGTGGTCGATGCCGAACGCGGTAAGAGCAGACCCGAGGCCGGGAAAGGCTCCACGTAGCATCCACAGCTCGCCCAGCCGGTCCTGTGACCATTGGATTTCGGAGGCGTAGCTCTCGCCGAGTGCTGCCTCAGCGCGCTGCAGTCCTTCGATTATCGCCAGCAGGGAGGCGATGGCCTGATCGTGAGTGACGTGCTCGGAGCCGTAGGAGAACTGGTGGTGCGCATCATCGGGAGCGAACACGGCGACATCGGCCGGGTCGAATAACGGATCGTCCGCGGCGCGCTCCAACGCAACGTGGTAGGGCAACAGGAAGCCGTCTGCGGCGCTGTCCGGTCGGATGGAGTGGTGAACGACCCGCTCCCAGATCATCGACCGGGTGGGCCGGTCCCCCCCGGGTTCGTAGTCGTATTCAATCGCCGACCCGTAACTCGTCACCCGACCCACCCCGATCAGGACCCGTCCAGTGGCCTCGGTGTGGGGAACTTCCTTGGCGTAGAAGAAGGCGAGCGATGTGTCCGGCACGATGGCTGAGAAGAACGAATCGAGCATGCGGGTCTGGTTGTTGACATCCTGCACCCAGCTGGAATCGAATTGCATCACTGATCTGACGTCGTCTTCGGCTTCGTCATGGAACACGATGTCAAGCTCTTCGGCAATCTCGACCGCCTCTCGGCGAAGCATCCAGCGAAACGGGACTGCCCCGGCTGTATACGCCGGGAGCTCGACCGGTGTCGGTCGGTAGTGGCGGTGTACTTCCGACGTCTTGTGATATGGGTGCTGGATCCAACGGGTGATGGGGAAGCCAGCCATGAAGGTCGCCCGTTCGGCGAGGCACGGTGGGTACTCACGCCGATCGAGCGCATCGAGTCGCTTCCCACGAAGCCGCACCTCATCCTCGTCGACACGCCGTTCGTGGATATTCGCGAGTCGTAGGCAGGAAGCATTGTTGACGGGGTCACCGCAAATGGTTCCGTTCCAGCTGGAATCGTGCCATGGGACGCGTATCGAGAGGTGCCGAAGGGGGAGCACGGCGGTCATCCTTTGGGGAGGAGAGGGCTAGGGATTCCGGATGAAGTGACAACCAACTCGTCTCGCGCACGGGTGCACGCCACGTACAGGAGGCACCGCTCACGCAGAACATCAAGCGAGTGCTGCGTCTCGTCGTCAGTGGCAGGGGTGGTCGCCAGGGGGTGCGGGAGGTTATCGGCATTGGCGGCCACGACGGCGAGCCGGGCAAACTCAAGTCCCTTGCAGGAGTGCATCGTTGCGGTCTGTACCCCAGGCTTCTTTGTGTCGGCGCCGACTTCGGACCAACGGATGGCGGCGTCATCTATTGCTGCTTGTACCGCTTGGAGGTCACGCTTGGTCCGGGCGGTGACACCAATCGCGCCATGGGCCACCCCTTCGTCGAGCCACTCCTGCACCTGGGCGGCGATGAACTCGGCCTCTTGGGCGGGGGTGGTGAATCGCTGGATCGTGGGAACAGGGCCGTCGAACGCCGAGCGGTATCCAGCCTGGGGCTCCTGGTTGCCGTCCAGATCATCTACGTCTTCGCCAGTCAGAATACCGAGCGTCCAGCTCAGGATCTGCTGGGAAGTCCGATAGTTGATCTTGAGCCGGCGCGACCTACCTCGCGTGTCGATGCCCAGGTTCAACAGACTGACCCGATGGTCGTAGATCCTCTGGTGAGCGTCGCCGACGATGAACAGGTCGTTATCGCCCGGATGGACAGCCGCACGGAGGATCCGCCACTGTGCCGGGTGAAGATCCTGCGACTCGTCGACGACGACGTGGGCGTATGGCCGCCCGGGCCGGGCGGACAGGAGATCTGCGGCGGCATCGGCCAGCTGGAGAAACGTCGCTTGTCCACGACGCTGCAGCTCGGACAGCATGTGCTCGAGAGCCGCCCAAACCGCCTTCCGCTCCGGGCGGCCGAGCCGCCCACCCCTTCTCGGCCGTGGGCTCGTCCCGTACTGGACGAGGGTGGTCACATGCCGAGCGAGGATCACCTGCTCCCATTCGGCAGTTAGGAAGCGGCCGTCGAGCCCGTACACGTCGAGCCCTGCCATGGCGGCGCACTGTTCGGCGAGATCACGGAGGGTTTCAGATGGCACGGGTCGAAGCCGAGACTTCGCCGCAGATAGCGTCTGGCGGGCAAGCGAGTCGACCGTCGACACCTGAAGTCGCCGGTACTGGTCGGGAGTGCAGAAACTCCGCAGCGTCCGATCGAGGTTGTCGGCCAAGCTGTTCGTGTAGGTGGCGAACAGAATGCGGCTTGTCGTGTCGCCGGCGTCGAGGAGCTGTTGGGCCAGGAACCTGGCCCGATGAATGGCGACCACGGTCTTGCCCGTCCCGGCCCCGCCGGTGAGCTTTGCCGGGCCCCTGTAGACCGGCTGGTAGGCGACCGCCCGTTGTGTCGGGTGGAGGAAGGTGCGCCATGCCTCGAAATCGCCGGAGAGGAGTTCGACGAGCTCCGTGTCGTTCGTAGTCACCACGAAGCTGGAGCGGGTTCCTGGCTTGTCGAGGGCCGTGTCGATGTCTTCGGGGTCGACGGCGGCGGCGGTCAACTCGTAGTCCTGGGCGAGCTCGGCCCACACCTCGTCCGTGGTCTTGCCGTCGGCGAGCAGGAGCACGGCGTCGCTCTGGGCTTCGGGGAGATAGTGGGCGATGGCGTAGAGCTCGGCTTCGTCCACGATGCGGCGCAGTATCGGTATGAGCTCCTCGTCGATTCCGACAGCGGTGAAGTCACGATCCCGACGGTCGGCGAAGAGCCGGGGTGCCTCGGCCGGGGCGGTAGACACGACGACGTCGACCTTGGCTTCCACGGTGGGGATGTCGAGGATCTCGATGAGGCCCGTGACCGGGTTGACTCCGAAGCGCTGTCGGGTAGCCCAGTCGATGGCGTCGTCGTGGGCGAGGACCCGGAGCAGGGCGTAGCGCGCTTCGCCGAGGCGGACCACGACGCCTCGCCAGAACTGGTCGACGCGCACGGTGCGGACGCGGTCGTCGCGGGCGGCGTTGAGCTTCTCGAGGTGGACACCGGAGTGGGTGGAATCCTCGAACTTTTCGGGCAGCTCACGGACCTTTTGGCGGACGGGGGGCTCTAGCTTGGCGAAGTCGTCGAGGAACTCCTTGGCGAAGACGAGTGTGGCCACTACGGGGTGCCTCCGGCGAGCGCAGCGAGGAGTTCGGCTTCGGTCCAGTGACCGGGGGTGCGGAGGTCCCAGTCGGTGAGCGTGGTCGGGCGAGTGCAACCGGTCGCAAGGATCCCAACGCTGCTGTTGGGCCAGACGACCTCGATGGGGGTGTCGTCAGCATCGCAGGAGGGGTAGCCGACGCTGATCTGGGTCCAACCGGCGTCAGTGGCTGCCCGGGCGAGGGGTAAGGCGGCGGGGTCGAAAACGTCGGCGAGCAGGTCTTCGCCGCCGTGCGATGTCGCAGCGGCGGGGGTGGCGATGGCCGCCGGGTTCCCGGCCGGGTAGGTGCGGGTGGTGGTGATGACGGCGTGGTCGCCAAGATGCTGCAGGAGGTTGGCCATGTGCAGCCAGTCGACCCAGCGGTCCTTGTCCGGGTTTTCGGTGGTGTCGTGGGAGGTGACGGCGGCCGGAAGCGGGGATCCGTTGCGTTCGAAGACGGTGACGGCGAGCTGCCCGTTCTGGGTCGCCCAGGTGAGCGCCGCGATGTCCGTCTCGTGGCCGGCGGGCTCGATCGGGACGTTCCGGGCGGCTTGGTCGACCGCGGTGGCCTGGTCGCCCACCTGGAGTGCGGTGCCGCTGCTGCCGGCGGCAAGGGCGGTGGTCATGGCGAGATGACGCCAGGCGGTGGCGTCCGGGTGGGCGAGGTAGAGCATGAGCTGGTCGAAGGCGCCGCACTGCACGGCGTCAAAAACGGGGTGGTCGCCCCCGTTGGCCCGCTTGGCACCCTGGACGGCGTTGTGGCGGACGGGGTTCGGCAGCGGGAGGACGGCTGGCACGGTTGCTCCTTGGGAAGCCGCGGTGAGAGCTGCCTTCACGTCCTGCCAGGTGAGCGTCCAGACCGTCGTGCCGCCGCCACGCACCGATGCTCGCCGGCCGCTGTCGAGGTCGACCTGGTCCGGGTCGGAGCCGTGGTGCTCCCAGCCGTCGAGGTAGACGGCGACCGGAGCGGTGCCAGTGGCATCGACGCGGGTGGCGTAGAAGTCCGGGCGGGTGCCGTGGTCGACGAGGTTGACCTGCTCGCGCAACTCCCAGTGGGGTCCGTCCTGAAAACGGACATCGAACCGGGTGAGCGCGGCGTGATCGGGGTCGGGCTTGGAGGTCACCCGTGCGGGCCCGTTGGCCGACCACCGATGTAGCAGCGCCTTGAACATCCGCTCGAGCTCGGATTGGCGAACGGTCGAGAGGTTGACCCCTGTGATGGTCCCGTCCTCGGCCGGCCTGAGCTGCCAGCCGGTGAGGAGCTCGTCGAGGAGGTCCAGTGCGACCTCGCGGGACACGAGGGGGATCTCATGACGGCCGACGGCGGTGTAAAGGCAACGGTGGCAGCCGGCTTGGCCACGGGTCTGGCACTCGCAGGTGGCGATGAGGTCGACGGCACGGGTGAGGATCTCGCGGAGCCGGTCGGGGTCGGCGAGTCGGGGGAGGTAGCCGGTGCCGCCGGGGACTGTGTCGTGGACCACGACGAACCGGTTCCGGGAGTCGGGCTCTGCCCCCGGCGCGGGGAAGTCGGTCTGCAGGACCCGGAGGTGGGACGGGTCGCCACCAAAGGAGTCGCGTAGCCCGAGCAGCAGCGCCGCCTTGAACGACAGGACTCGCTCAACCGCCTCGAACTCGGCCACCGGAAGCAGGATCCGCACAGCTTCGGTGACGAGCTCATGGGCGAGCACAAGGTTGTCCCACTGCTCCTTGCGGGCTCCGGAGCGGACCTTGCACCACGACCGGTGGTGGTTTGGGTCGTGCTCGTCTCGAGTGTCGCCCCGGATGCCAAACACCCCACCGCAGTGGCGGCACACGGTGAACAGCGCAGCGGCCGCGTCGTAGCCGTCGATGCGTACCTGGCGGGTCTGTCCGGAGCGCGAGGCGTGCAGACCGACGTTGAGGTACCGGATGCGGGCGGCGCGGGCGGCCTCGATGCCGAAGACGGTCTTGGTGTGGAGGAAGGCGGCGGTGATGTCCTCGGGGGCGATGTCGACGGTGGTGACAACCTCATGCCACTCGCGGTCGCGGTCCTCGCTGTCGTCGCCGACACGCGCCGATATCTCCCGTTCGGTGGAGGACACGACCCGCATGGGCAGCACGGTCAGGATGGATCCCTGGTCGGCGACACCGGGAGACCCGCACCGTGGGCAGGCCGCCACCGTGGCGGCGGCGTCGGGGGTGGCCCAGGCGCACGCTGGGCAGAACCGCCAGAGGCTGTGGGCGGGTTCGTGCTCCGTGCCGTTGTCGACGGCGTCGATGCGGACCCGGTGGGCATTGACGTAGAAGTAGTTGCCCGGGGCCAACTCCCGGATGGCGACAGACGCGGCGCGTGCGTACTCGGCACCGTCAGAGACGAAACGCCGGGACTGCTCGTCTCCAGGATCGTGAGCGTCGTTGGGCCGCCAGAGGCTCACTTCCAGGGTGACGGTGTCGTCGAAGAGCGTGTAGTTGGGCAGCAGTCCGAGGGCCTCGAGGGCGCCGAGGGTGTCCTGGCCCTTGGCTCGGTTGATGCGACCCGCCACGTAGCGGAGCTCGGCGACGATGCGTCCGAGGGTCTCGATGTCCTCGGCGGTCGGGTTCGCGAGGCTGGCGAGGGGCTTCTCGCGCTCGCGGAGCCGGTCGCGCTGATTTGCGAGCGCCTGGATGTGGGACCGCCACCGGTCGATGACGCGCTCCACGTGGGGTCGCATGTCCGTCGCCGCCCAGGAGGCGAGCCGGTCGGCGACGCCGGCGTCGAGGTGCGAGCCGAACAGGCGCACGAACCGGCTGACCAGCTCGGAGTCCTGGCCGGCTTCGAGGATGACCGACATCCAGCCGCCGGGTTGCAGGCCGGTCGCGGCGAGCTGCCCGATCGTGCGGGGCAGGTCGCCGGCGGTCGGGATGTGCCCGTCGGGGCCCTGCGCGGCCTGGTCGACCTGGAACGCCAGGTACTGGCGGCGCAAGATCTCTATGGCGTCGAGATAGCAGCTGGGCGCGACGATGTCGCCGGCGATCATGAGCTCGGGGTCGTGGAGGAAGTAGAGGCTCCGGGGGTCGCCCTCGGCAAAGGTGGTGACGAAGGCGTTGCCGGTCTTGCGTCCGGCACGCCCGACGCGCTGCACGTAGTTGGTCTGCGTCGGCGGGACGGCGGTCAGTATCACGGCCGAGAGGTCACCGATGTCGATGCCCATCTCGAGGGTGGGGGTGGCGGCCAGCACGTTGGGGGCGTCGGGTCGACCGCCGTCCTTGAAACCGGTCTCGACGCGCTCCCGCTGCTTCCTGGTGAGCATGCCGGTGTGCTCGGCGGCTACGACGCGCCGGATCCGCCCTGACCGGTAGAGGTGGCGGTAGTAGTTGGTGGGCGGGGTGGCTGCCGGTCCGTAGGTGCCCGGGCAGCGCAGCCGGAGGCATGGCCGTCTGGTCCAGTCGTCGAACTGCTCCGGCGAGGTGTGGTGACGGTGGGCGCACAGGTCGCAGCGCAGCTCGGTGGGTGGAAATGCACCGTCGTTGGGGGCAATGTCGACGAACTCGAGGCGGTCGGCGGGCAGCCCCCAGATCGTCCCGCGCGACGAGCTTCGGACCGGGGTGACGCCGAGGTCGGTGAGGACGTGGAGCAGGTCACGGAGCGCCTGGTCGGCGCCGGCACCGTCTATACCGAGCACCTTCTTCGACCATAGCCGGAGCCAGCTTTGGGTTCCGCTGATCGGGTCGAGCTCGTCGGAGGGGGCAGACGTGAAGAACGCCGGGGCGGAGATCCCCTTCGGGAACTTCGGGGCAAGCGGGTCGCCGCCGCCCCAGATCCACCAGCGCTTGCCATGATCGGCGAGGTAGCGGTCGAGGAACGGATGGAAGATCCCGCCTCGCAGCCGTAGGCGCTCGATGACGCCGCTGACCCAGGTGCGGACGTCTCGGGGCTCGGTGAGTAGCTGGCCGGTGCTGGCCTGGATCGCCTCGGTGGCGAACGGCACGACCTGGGCCCACTCCTCCTCCGTGACAAGGATCTCAGCGACCCCTGTGCCGGTGGTCTCGAGGGTGCGGCCAAGGCGAGCCCGGAGTCCAGCCTCGAGGATGGCGTCGAAGGCGAGGCGCTGGGCGAGGCCGTCTCGCGCATCGAGCGCCGCCGGTGTGCCGGGGGCCTCCCAGGCAGCGGCGAGCCAGCCCTCCCACAGCAGGTCGGGTGGTACCAGCGAGAAGATGTCGTCGAGCGGTCGGTCACCCTGGTCGGCGCGGGTGAGCACCACCTCGGCGACGCGCTGCAGCGGCACCCGCCCCTTGGACTGCAGCGCGCCCGACAGGGTGGCCCGCAGGTTGAACCGGTGGGTGCGTCCCGAGAAGAACGCGGCCCGGTGCGACGCGTCCTGTACGGAGTCGGTGAAGGCGAGGAGCTTGCGCTCGTCGTCGGCGACGTGGTCCGAGCCGAACATCTGGGTGATGCCCACCGACGCGAGGGTGGTGACCCGCGAACCGAGGAACCGGATGGCATCCCGGCTGCCGCACGACGGGCACTGCTGGCGCTTAGCAGCCTCGTTCCGGGCCTCCTCGCTGCGGTCGTCGCCGGTCATGCCCGCCACGAGGACGGGGATCCGTGTCGCCTCGTCAGAGTCGGCACTGTGGACCTGACCGCTGGTCGGGTCCAGCCAGAGCAGATCTGGCTCGCCGTGGTTGGCCCGCAGCATTGTGCGTGTCCGCTCACGGTCACGCACCGACACCAGGTAAGGGTCGGTGCCATCGTCGTAGACGAGCCGCTCGATGGCGGCCGCCCCCTGCCCCCCGGCGCGGTTGGCGACCGCCAGCCACCCGGACCGGCCGCACGACGTGCAGTACACCGACGGCAGGTCGAGGCCGCCGCCGTCGGTGAACGGCGAGTCCGCCCACCGGAAGCCGGGGGTCCGCGAGACCGTCCGCTTCAGTCGGGTGACCTCACGGATCCAGACCTGCACCTCCACCGAGAACAGCGGCCGCACGTCCCCGCTGCTTTTGCGGCCCCGTGCCTGGGATACCAGCGCGACGAAGCGCTCCAGGGCAGCGCCGACCGCGTCGGCGTCTCGGGCCAACGCGGCACCCCATTCCGGGACCTGCTGGGCGATGCCGGCGACGGCGTCGGGCCAGCGGCGGGGGCGGTCGGCTGCGACGCGCAGCATGCTGGCCGTGACCCGGTGGCGCAGCAACCGGTCCCCGACCACCTGCGGGTCATCGAAGACTTCACCGGTGAAGGCCTCGGCCAGTGCGTCGAGATCTCGGGGGTCGAGGGCGACGAGATCCTCGGGCACAGGGACGGGCAGGGCAAAGTCGATGTCGCCGCAGACCTCCGCCACGGTGCGGCGTTGCTCGCCGATGACGGCGGTGGCGTCGAAGCGGATCCCGAAGATCCGCGACGCGAAGCTGCACATGTCGGCCGCCGCCGTCGGCGACGACCCGAGCGTTGCGGACGTGCCGATGCACCCCACGCCAGTGAGTGGTGAGGTGGTGGTGTTGGTGCCGAGGCGGTGGCCGAGCCGCCGCAGAAGCATGGCGACGTCTGTGCCCTGGGCGCCGTCGTAGATGTGGAACTCGTCCAGGACGAGGTAGGTGAGCGGCTGTTCCCAGCTGCCGTCGTCGTCGCTGGGGCGGATGTTGGCTGCCCACAGGCGCCGCCGGCTGGGGTTGGTGAGCAGACGGTCGAGCATCTTGTAGTTGGTGAGCAGGATGTCGGGCGGGTCGTCCTGGAGCGCGCCCGATTCGGAGATGAGGTGTTTCCCGTCCATCCCCCGCCGGGGACGGACGGAGCCGTCGTCGCCGATCCACACGCCGCCGAGAACGCCGGCGGCCTGGGCGGTCGGGTCGGTCAGCAGCGCTGCGATCCGCCGCTCCTGGTCGGTGACGAGCGCGTTCATCGGGTACAGAACCAGCGCCTTGATGCCGCGCTGGCCTCGGCCCCGGGCCCAAATGGCGTGGTCGATGGCGGGGAGTAGGAAAGCCTCCGACTTGCCGGACCCGGTCCCCGTGGTCACCAGCGTCGGCTTCGGCAGCTGGCCCCGGCCAGCCAGCCGCTGCCATGCCGCCAGCTGATGGGCGTAGGGCTGGAACCCGGCGGGCGCCCAGGCGACCCCGAGGTCCGCGTCCGGCGGGGCGTCGATGAACGGCAGCCGGACCCGAAGGTAGGGACCCCGGAAGATCCCGTCGGTCTCGTCCAACAGGAACTCGGTGAGCGCCCGGTAGGCCTCGTCATCGGAGAGCGCGAACGTGGTGGCCAGGTACTCGACGATCGAGGCCTTGAGCTCCCGGGCTACGAGGGACGGGATCACGATCCGGCTGCCATCCTCGCCGCAAAGGATCTGTACGCGTTCCGCATCGCGGCCTCTCGGTCCGCCGAACAAAACGGTGGTACGAATGGTCCGAGTTCTATGTGTGTATCTCCGTCGAGAAACAACGATACGCGCTCCCACATCCCGACTCGCGGCGCCCCTTTCTTGGTCTGCAGCTCGCATTTTGAAGCCTCCCATGTCCTCTGACGGAAGCCATGAGCGTGGTGATTCGCAGCAATTCGTTGGCCCGCACGATCAAACATCGCGGTGTGCTCATACTTTCGGAGAACAGGAAACTGCGACCGGTACATCTGTATCAGTTGGCCTTCAGTCACGCCCAGTAGAAGAGCTACGATCGCGTCGATTTCGCAAAGCGCCAACCAACGGTCGTATTCCGATCGTAAAGGCGTAAGGACCGACCATTCTGCGGTTACAGAACCAAGGCCTACCGTAGCGTTGTCCGCTGCCACAAACCTGTCGTTGAGCCAAGCCTCGTCGAACAGCGAGCTCCATAATGAGCCGTAAGGGTCCACCGCTCAATTATATGAGCGCACTGATCGCTTCCTCGGCTTGACCCGGATCGTATAGTTCCATTCGC
>JBPCND010000349.1:0-15759 GCA_051001655.1 Nocardioides sp.
CGACAAGGACGACTGGTGGAAGAGCTACCACGTGTTCTCCGTCGAGTGGACCCCGCGGTCCTACATCTTCCGGGTCGACGGGCGGGAGCACTGGCGCACCCGAGCCGGGGTCTCCGGTGTGGACGAGTTCCTGATCCTCAGCCTGCTCACGTCTGACTACGAGATCCCCCGGCTCGACCGATCCCGCCTGCCGTCCAAGATGAACGTCGACTGGGTCCGTGTGTGGCAGAAGTAGCCCGACGGTCGTTGCCATCGTGCCCTGCCTGGACGAGGACGCGACCATCGCCTCGGTGGTCGCCGACCTGATCGCAGCCGTGCCCGACATCACCGTCTACGTCTACGACAACGGCAGCACCGACCGCACGGTGGACGTGGCCGGCGCGGCGGGGGCGGTCGTCCGCCACGAGTCGCGGCGAGGCAAGGGTCACGTGATCCGACGGGCCTTCGGTGACGTGCAGGCCGATGTCTTCGTGATCGTGGACGGGGACGGCACCTATGACGTCAGCACGCTGCCGATGATGATCGACCTCCTCCATGCCGGTCCCTACGACCAGGTCGTCGGGGTCCGGCGTGAGTCCGACCCGTCGGCGTACCGACGGGGACATTCGGCTGGGAACATGTTCTTCAACCGTGTCGTCGGCAGTATCTTCGGCGAACCCGTGCAAGACATGCTGAGCGGCTTCAGGGTGCTCTCCAAACGCTTCGTGAAGTCGTTCCCGGTGCGTTCGCGTGGCTTCGAGGTGGAGACAGAGCTGACTGTGCACGCCGTCGGGCTGCGCGGGCCGACCGTCCACGTCGACGTGGCCTTCCGTGATCGACCACCCGGCAGCGAGAGCAAGTTGCGGACCTACCACGACGGGTTCAGGATTCTCAACCTGATCGTCAGACTGGCCAGGTATGAACGGCCACAACCGTTCCACGCAGCCATCGCAGCCGTGCTCGGTGTGCTGTCGGTGGTTCTCGGACTGCCCGTGATCCTGGAGTACTTCGACACGGGTCTGGTGCGACGGTTCCCCACGGCCATCCTCGCCTCGTCGATCGCGATCATCGCGGTCCTCGCCCTGGTCATGGGGATGCTCCTGGAGGCGAATCGGCGGGTGCGCGACGAGGGCGCTCGACTTGCCTACCTGCGCCTTCCCCCACCTGGGCACCCATGAGGTCGTTGGTGCCTGAGCTGCCCCGGCTGGTCGGCCTGGTGGTGGTCCTGCAGGTCGTCTTCTGCGTGTTGCTTGTGATCGGCGCCGCTGTCCCGGACCGACCGATCGTCGAGCGGCTGAGCACCGACGTGGCAACGGGCTCCTACGGCCCGAGCGGTGAGCCCGACGGCCAGGGCGGTCGGGCTACGAGCTTCACCGACTGCGTCGCGGCTGGCACCGGCCTGGGCGGGCCGGACCTCTCCGCGTTCGAACGTGCGGTCAGGATGCCCCGGCTGCAGAGCTGTGAGAAGGGCGCTCGGCAGATCGACCGGCTGCAGCGAGGGGAGGAGCTAGGCAGCGGCCTGGAGTACTTCCGCTACTGGGCCGGGTACTCGGTGCTCACCCGGCCAGTCCTGGCAGCCGGAGGGATGGACGCCATGCGCCTGGTGGCCGGTGGGCTGTTCGGCATGGCACTGATAGCCATGGTGCTCGCCGTCTCCCGGGTGACCGGCGTCGTCTACATGCTGGCGTTGACCACTCCGATGCTCCTGTCCTCCAACGTGCTTTCCGTCCCGGCGACCGCGTTCAGCCACGCCCTCAGCCTCGCCGTCATCTTCGGCGGGGTGGCAGCGGTCGCCTCGGCGAGCCGACGCGCAGGCTGGACTGTGCTGTACGCCGTCGCGGTCAGCGCGTGCGTGTTCAACTTCGTCGACCTGCTGACCACACCGGCGATCCCGTGGGCGCTGAGCGCTGCCGTGGCGGCGGCTGCCACCTTCACGAGGGCACGCGTCCTGACGGACTCACTCCGGATGGGTGTGGTTGTCGCGGCAGTCTGGTTCGCGGCGTACGTCGTGACGTGGGTGACCCGCTGGCTGCTCACAGCTGTGGTCCTGGGTGGGGACCACGTCATGGACGTCGTCCTCGGCACAGTCAGGTTTCGCGTCGACGGCGACTACGCGGGGGTCAGTCACACCTTCGGCGCAGCGGTGCTGCAGAACGCCCGGAAGTGGCTCGAGGTCCCGGTCATGCCGGAGGTCGTGCTCGTGGGGGCGACCGTGACCACACTCGTCGCGCTGATGCTCGCCTGGCGCAGGTTCGGCGCCTCCCAGCTCGTGGTGGCGGCCGTTCTCGCCGCGCCCGCCCTGATCGCTCCGGCCTGGATGGCAGTGCTCAGCAACCACTCCCAGATCCACGACGGCTTCGTGTATCGCACGGTGCCGGTCTCGATCGGCATCGCCCTCGGAGCATGCCTGCTCGCCGCCTCCACCCCCCCGTTGAGCCGCCTCCACCCCCCCTTTGAGTCGCCACTCCCTCCGCGTTGAGTCGCCACTCCCTCCCCGTTGATTCGCCACTCTCTCCGCGTTGAGTCGCCACCTTCAGCGTGGCGAGCTGGTCGGTACGCTCGACCAGTGCCCGAGTTCACCGGATTCCCCGTCGAGGCTCTGGACTTCTACGACGACCTCGAGATGGACAACACCAAGTCCTTCTGGGCCACTCACCGGTCTATCTACGACACCGCGGTGCTCGGCCCGATGACCTCCCTCATGCGGGGCCTCGAGCCGACGTTCGGACCGGCGAAGGTGTTCCGTCCGTATCGCGACGTTCGCTTCGCCAAGGACAAGACCCCCTACAAAGATCATCAGGGCGCCTTCGTCGCAGCTGGGCCGTCCACAGGCTGGTACGTCGAGGTTGGCGCCCCGGGCGTTCGAGTCGGCGCGGGATTCTACGACGCAGCGAGCGATCGACTCGCTTCGCTCCGCTCGGCGATCGGAGCGGAGAAAGCGGGCAGCGATCTCGTCCGGATCCTGGGCGGGCTCAAGGACGAGGGTTGGACCCTAAGCGGGGAGACGCTCAAGACGAGCCCTCGCGGGTATGCCGCTGACCATCCTCGGATCGATCTGCTGAGGCACAAGTCGATGGCGGTAACCCGCTCCTACGGTTTCGACGAGCTGATCCACACCCCTCGGCTACTCGATCGGGTGCGCGTCGACTGGGAGGCAGCAACACCGTTCGTCAACTGGCTGTCCACCCACGGCGGTTGAGGCCGGGCCCCCGCCACCCGGCCAGACTGGGGAACTCCCGCATTGCCCCACCTGCTGACGCAGGCGTGTGTCACCCTTTGGCGTGTAGGGTCAGGCGGTCGTGATCAACACTGCCCCAGGCCTGAACCTTTCTCGCGGCCCCGTGGCCGGCACGCTTGCTCGTCGGCGCTGCCGTGGTCATGGGGGTCGTTCTCCCCGGGCTGCTCAACGATCTGGGTCGCGCCCGGACCGCCTTCTCTCCGCTTGTGTGCTTGTTGCACTCTCGGCCCTGAACATCGAGATCGGCCGCTGGCTCGAAGGAGGCGTGGCGAACAGTCAACGGCCGCACAAGTCCTTGTCTGCGTGGGTCGCGGCCAAAGCGTCCGGCCGGGTCAGGGTCCGCTCGAGAGCTTTCGGGACCGGGCCTGAAGGTCCTGGTTGGGTCGCCTCCTGAACTGGAGCGGATGACGAGATTCGAACTCGCGACATCGACCTTGGGAAGGTCGCGCTCTACCAGCTGAGCTACATCCGCACGGCGCCGAGCTGCGCCGGATGCAGATAGTACCGGACCGAGGTTTCGGTTAAGTTCTCCCTGTGCTGCTCTCAGACCGCGACATCCTGGCCGAGATCGACGCGGGCCGGGTCGGGGTCGATCCGTTCGAAGAGGTGATGATCCAGCCCTCTAGCGTCGACGTCCGGCTCGACCGGTTCTTCCGGGTCTTCGAGAACCACCGGTACCCCCACATCGATCCCGCGGCCGACCAGCCGGATCTGACCCGGATGGTCGAGCCGGAGGACGAGGAGCCGTTCATCGTCCATCCTGGGGAGTTCGTGCTGGGGTCGACGTACGAAGTGGTGACCCTGCCCGACGACGTCGCCGCTCGTCTCGAAGGCAAGTCCTCGCTGGGCCGGCTGGGCCTGTTGACGCATGCGACCGCCGGCTTCATCGACCCGGGTTTCTCCGGCCACGTGACCCTCGAGCTGTCCAACGTCGCGACGCTGCCGATCAAGCTGTGGCCGGGAATGAAGATTGGTCAGCTCTGCTTCTTCCGGCTGTCCTCACCTTCGGAGCACCCGTACGGCTCGGAGAAGTACGGCTCGCGCTACCAGGGTCAGCGCGGTCCGACCCCGTCGCGGTCGCACCTGAACTTCCACCGCACTGACATCTGACCCCGATGCGGCTGCGGTCCCCCGCCGCAGAATGCCCCATAAACCGCAGACGAATCGGTGCGGGCGCGCGGTCAGCCGTCGAACCGGTCGGCGAGCCTGTGCAGCCGGTGCGCGAGTGCGTGCCGGCCTCGCGGTCGACGCTCGACGGAGGGAAACAGCTGGCGTTGGCTGATGCGCTCGCGGATCTGCTGGTCGGCGAGACGGTCGAAGTATCCACTGAACTCAGACATGGCGGGTGATCCTTTCGTGGAGGTGGTGTGTTCTGTCCAGGCTGGCCGAGCGGGTACGGCGGCCGCCTGATCGACGTTGCGGAGCGATGTCACCCGAGGCGACCTCGTCGTGGGCCCGTCGTGGACCGGTGGTCCTCATCGTTGCTCCAGGGAGATGTCGCCACTGACGGTCTTGGCCCGCAGAGTGAGGAAGTCCGCACCCTCCTGCGGCTGGCCGGCGCCGGAGAGGGTGGAACGCACCGAGCCGCTCATGCTGTTGATGTCGGTCCAGACCGGAAGACCCGCCGGGATCCCGACCCGGATGTCGCCCGAGACGTTCCTGGCCTGGAGCTGACCGGCGCCCATCCGGTCGACAGTGAGGTCGCCAGACGCGGTGGCCAACGAGACGTCTCGCTGGGCCTCACGGATCCGGAGGTCGCCGGAGGCGGTCTTGACGTCGACGTCGCCCTCGGCGGAGCCGATCTCCACGTCGCCAGAAGCGGTCGCCACGTTGGCCGACCCGCCGAGCCGCTCGACCGAGACGTCCCCCGACGCGGTGCGCACGCGCAGGTCTCCGGTGATCTCCCGGACGGTGATGTCGCCCGACCCCGTGTCGATCCCGGCCTCAGCGGTCACCCGGTCCATCCGGATGTCTCCCGAGGCCGACCTCAGTCGGGACGGACCGACGCTCCCGGTGACGTCGAGGTCTGCTGAGCCCAGCTTGGTGGCGAGCTGGCTCTCGAGCGGCATCGTGACGACGACGTCGAGGTCGTGGCTGCTGCCGAGGAACCCGCCCCGACGGCGGGCACCGAGCACGACGATCTGTTCGCCGCGCATCTCCACCGTGGTGTCCTCCGCGTCCTGACCGGTCACCTCCACAGTGGTCTGGGCCGTGTCGTCGACCCGGATCTGGACGTCGCCGGAGCCGATCTCGACGTACAACGACGTGGGGCCTGGGGTGTCGAAGCTCTGCTGCATGACGTGCTCCCTTTCAGGGTGTGCCGGTCCGCCGAGCGGCGCTTCGCCGGTCGGTGATGGCTGGTGGGTGGAGGTGGTCGGTCGGTGGTTGGTGGTGCCGGAGTGTCAGACCCAGCCGGTCATCCGCTTGCCGCGTCCGCGGCTCGCGGTGCCACCGGGGACGTCGAAGAAGGGGATGCTGGACAGGTCGATCTCGACGTTGACCGCACGTTCGCGCGTGGCGGCCCGCACGACGTTGACGATCCAGCTGTTGAGCGAGTGCCCGCCCTTGGCGGCGAGCTCCTCGGCCTTGTACTTCACGGACTCGGGGATTCGCAGGGTGATCCGGGCGACGTTGTCGTCCTCCCCCGGATCACCGGATTCGTCCTCCGGACCCCCCGGCCGGGGAGGTGCGGGGGGCGCTGGTGGCGTGGACAGGTCGGGCTGTTGCATCGGCATGGTCGGCACGTCCACCACGAGCTGTGGCTCGCGGCCCCGGAGCCGGACCTCGACCGAGCCAGCCGGCAGCTCACTGGTGATCTCTGCGGCCGCCTGCGAGAGCACATCCATCAGAGCGAGACGGACGGCGGGATCGAGCGCGAGAGCGAGCCGCTCGGCCGCTGCCCGTGCCTCAGGGCCGCCCGCCTCGGCGGCTGCGGCGAGGTCGTGTCGCAGACCTTCCACGTACGGGGTGATGTCCATGAGCACCACAATGACACCATTGTGACGTCATGTCAACCGGAAGGCGACGCCGACTGACACCATCGCGGACGCATGCGACTGGAGAGCGTCAGACCGCCCTGTGTGTCGGTCCTGAGATGGGTTCAGGAGATGTCCTTCGGCGCCCGCTGGTTCTGCACGGCCGCGTCGGACTGCGGTGCGGCCGACTCGGCGGATCCGATCTGCTCGGTGGTCACATCGGTGGAGTCCGGATCCGCGCCGGCAGCGTCGACGGGCTCAGTCTCCTTGGCGGGCCCCGCTGCAGTCGCCGCATCGCCGGTGACGGTTGCCTGCGCCGCGGTGCCCACGTCGGACGGCTCGGTCACGGTGTCCGCGGTCACGGTGATGTCGCCGGTCTCCGGCTCGGACCTGGTCTCGACCGGCTGATCAACGCCCGCAGTCTCGATGCCGGCCCCCGAGCCGGGCGGGGGAGCAGATGACCTGTCCCGCTTGACCGACGCGAGCAGCAGCTGGGCGACGTCGAGGACCTCGACCTCCTCGCGGGCCGAGCCGTCGGCCTGCAGAGAGGTGAGGCCGTCGGAGAGCATCACCCGGCAGAACGGGCAGCCCACCGCGATCTGGTCCGCGCCTGTTTGCACGGCCTCCTTCGTGCGGTTGAGGTTGATCCGTTCGCCGGTCTTCTCCTCCATCCACATCCGGGCCCCACCGGCGCCGCAGCAGAAGGAGCGTTCGCTGTTGCGCGGCATCTCCTTGAGCTCGGTGTTCGGAATCACGTCAAGCAGCTCTCGCGGTGGGTTGTAGACCTGGTTGTGCCGGCCCAGGAAGCACGGGTCGTGATAGGTGATCGACCGGCCGCGCACGCCGTCGCCAGAGTGGTCGGCCACCGGGGTCAGCTTGCCTTCGCGCACGAGCCGGTTCAGCAGCTGGGTGTGGTGGACCACCTCGAGCTCGACTCCGAACTGGGAGTACTCGTTCTTCAGCGTGTTGAAGCAGTGCGCACAGGTGGAGACGACCTTCCTCACCCGGCTCTCCTTGAAGACCTCGGCGTTCTGCATCGCGAGCTGCTGGAAGACGAACTCGTTGCCGGATCGGCGTGCCGGGTCGCCGGTGCAGGTCTCACCGTTGCCGAGCACGGCGAAGCTGACGCCGGCCATGTGGAGCAGCTCGGCGACGGCACGGGTGGTCTTCTTCGCACGGTCCTCGTAGGCGCCGGCGCAGCCGACCCAGAACAGCCAGTCGACCTCCTCGAGCGAATCCACGTCGACCCCGACCTGCTTGACCTCGAAGTCGAGGCCCTTGGCCCAGTCCATGCGCACGGTGGGCGACATGTTCCATGGGTTGCCCTTGTTCTCCAGGCCCTTGAACAGTCCGTTGAGCTCGGAGGGAAAGCTCGACTCGATCAGCACCTGGTAGCGCCGCATGTCGATGATGTGGTCGACGTGCTCGATGTCGACCGGACACTGCTGCACGCAGGCACCGCACGACGTGCAGCTCCACAGCACCTCGGGATCGATGACCGCACCTCCGCTCGGCAACGCCGGGTCGCCCTCGGTGACGCCGACGAGCTCCCGCTCTGCCGCGGCCCGCGCAGTGTCGGGTAGGCGCTCGCGCGCGGCAGGGTCGTCGGTGTCGCCGGCGTCGGCGTCGGTGAGCAGGTACGGCGCCTTGGCGTAGGCGTGGTCCCGGAGATTCGTGATGAACAGCTTCGGGGACAGCGGCTTGTCGGTGTTCCACGCGGGGCACTGGGACTGGCAGCGGCCGCACTCGGTACAGGAGGTGAAGTCGAGGATGCCCTTCCAGGCGAAGTCCTCGATCTTGCCCACGCCCAGCACGGCGTCCTCGTCCAGGTCCTCGATGTTCTCGAAGTCGATCGGCACACCACCGACCATCATCGGCTGGAGTCCGCCCAACGCCGTACCGCCGTCGGCCTTGCGCTTGAACCAGATGTTGACGAAGGCCGTGAACCGGTGCCAGGCCACGCCCATCGTGGGATGGAGCGAGATCACGATCATCCAGGTGAACGAGATCACGATCTTGAGCATCGCCACCAGATAGACGGCGTTCTCCAACGCCCCGGTGGACATGCCGGTGAACGCCTCGCCGAGCCAGAAGGTCAGCGGGAAGTGAAGGACCGAGGCGCCTGACGACGACGCTCCTTGGAGGGCGTACTCGAGGCCACGCAGCGTGACGATGCACAGGCCGACGCCGAGGATGACCGCTTCGACGAAGTAGCCCTGCCACATCGTGGAGCCGTAGAACCGGCCCTGGGGTCCGCGCTCACGCTCCTTCGGACGGCTGGCCCGGTAGCCGATGAACGCGATGATCGCGATGATCATCGCCCACGTGAACAGCTCGGTCGCCCACTCGAAAACGAAGAAGTGCCCGATCAGCGGCAGGGCGAACTCGGCGTCGAAGAGCTGGCCGAACGCAGTCAGCAGCGTGAAGAACAACAGGCCGAACC
Source organism: Nocardioides sp. (assembly GCA_051001655.1). Classification (GTDB taxonomy): domain Bacteria; phylum Actinomycetota; class Actinomycetes; order Propionibacteriales; family Nocardioidaceae; genus Nocardioides_B. The sequence goes on from JBPCND010000349.1 coordinate 8,636, forward strand.
CGACGAAGACGAACCAGTGACCGACCCCGACCGCCGTCCACTGCAGCATCCGGGTGTGGCCCAGCGTCTCCTTCGCCAACGTGAGGGTGCGCGCGCCGGGCTGGTTGCTCCGGTTCGGAGCCGGCCGGCCGAGCCTCACCACCGCGACGATCTGCTGGATCGCCTTTACGAACAAGGCGATGCCCACGGCGGCGAAGGCCAGGGACACCACGATGGCGAAGATCTGCATCAATGCTCCTCTGCGACACATACGGCACGGACGGCGCAGGCGGCGCAGGTGGCGCAAGCGGGCGGCGGTCGTCGCTCGAAGCCTAGGCCCGGACCGGGTGCACCGTCATGGACGGGGGCTGTGCGTCGTGGCCTGCTCGGAGAGTGACCGCGGGACAGCCGCCTTACGGGGTCGCGCCTGTCTCGTTGTCAGGCCTGCCACCCTCGACGCCACCTTCGGATGCTGTCGGACTGTGGGTCTGTCCGGCATGCCATTCCCGGTGCGCCTCCAGATCGCTGTCTCGCACCAGCGCAGCACACGTCGGGCACGGATTCGCGGACTCGGTAGCGCTCTCAGTCGTCATGCCTGAACACTAGCCATCCGAGGTCCCGGCGTGCCTCGGACGGTCAGGGCAGTCAGACTGCCCGGCTCCGGCTTCGCAAGCAGCAGCTGGTGCACGGCGTTCTGGTCTCGTTGCGTGAGGATGAGGTCCATCGGGTCGCCTCCGCCATCTGACGCTAGGGCCCCACCCTCCCGGGAGGAATAGCCCGCTCGGATGATTCGAGTGCGGTCCGCGCGGAATCCCGCTTGTACGGCAGATGAATCGGGATGGGAGTCTGGGCACATGCCCTCGCCACCAGCTGTCACGGTCGGGATCGGACCCGTCAGCTTCGAGGACGTGGCCGCGGTGGCCCGCGGTGGCGCGGCTGTCGAGCTGGCACCGGACGCGGTCGCGGCGGTCGAGAAGGCGCGGGCGGTGGTCGAGGAGCTGGCCGCCGCGCCCACCGCGACGTACGGCATCTCCACCGGCTTCGGTGCCCTCGCCACCCGGCACATCCCCGCCGACATGCGGGCGCAGCTACAGCGCTCGCTGATCCGTTCCCACGCTGCCGGTAGCGGCCCCGAGGTCGAGCGGGAGGTCACCCGGGCGCTGATGCTGCTACGCCTCTCGACGCTGGCGACCGGCCACACCGGCGTACGCCTCTCGACCGTTCGCATCCTCGCCGGAATGCTCAACCACGGCATCACCCCCATCGTCCACGAGTACGGCTCTCTCGGCTGCTCCGGCGACCTCGCGCCGTTGTCGCACTGCGCGCTCGCGCTGATCGGCGAGGGGGAGGTCACCGACCGGCACGGGGTACGGCGGCCAGCGGCTGTGGCCCTGAATGAGGCCGGCCTGGCCCCGGTGGAGCTCGCCGCCAAGGAGGGTCTCGCGCTGATCAACGGCACCGACGGCATGCTCGGCATGCTCGTGCTGGCGATCGTCGACCTGCGGATGCTGCTGAAGGCCGCCGACATCACCGCTGCGATGTCGGTGGAGGGACAGCTCGGCACCGACCGGGTCTTCGCCGCGGATCTGCAGGCCCTGCGTCCGCACCCCGGCCAGACCTCCTCCGCGGCGAACCTGCGGCGGGTCCTCGCGGGTTCGGCGATCGTGGCCAGCCACCGCGGGACTGACTGCAACCGCGTCCAGGACGCCTACTCGCTGCGGTGCAGCCCGCAGGTGCACGGCGCGGCCCGCGACACCGTCACGCATGCAGCGATGGTGGCCGAGCGGGAGCTCGCGAGCGCCGTGGACAACCCGGTGGTGCTGCTCGGACCAGAGGGCGGGGCCGGGGGTGGCCGCGTGGAGTCCAACGGGAACTTCCACGGAGCACCCGTCGGCTATGTGCTCGACTTCCTGGCGATCGTCGCCGCCGACGTGGCCTCCATGGCAGAGCGTCGCACGGACCGGTTCCTCGACAAGGCCCGCAGCCACGGGTTGCCGCCGTTCCTCGCCGGCGACCCGGGCGTCGACTCCGGCCACATGATCGCGCAGTACACCCAGGCCGCGATCGTCTCGGAGATGAAGCGGCTCGCCGCGCCCGCCTCCGTCGACTCGATCCCGAGCAGCGCGATGCAGGAGGACCACGTCTCGATGGGCTGGTCGGCGGCGCGGAAGCTGCGTCGGTCCGTCGACGGCTTGACCCGCGTGGTCGCCATCGAGTACCTCACGGCCGCCCGCGCCCTGGACCTGCGGGCGCCTCTGGACCCATCGCCTGCCACCGCTGCCGCCCGGGCGCTGCTTCGCCGCAACGTCGAGGGGCCGGGACCCGACCGGCACCTCGCGCCCGAGATCGAGCAGGCGGTGCAGGACGTCAAGTCGGGTGCCCTGGTCCGCGTGGTCGAGAACACGATCGGAGAACTGTCATGACCGGTCCCCCCGTCCACCCCCACCCCGATTCGTCTGCGATCGGCATACGTGAAACACCCCATAAACCGCAGACGAATCGGGGTGAGGTGCGGTCGCCGCGGGGACTGGAGCTGACCTGCGGCTCGTGGCAGACCGAGGCGCCGATGCGGATGCTGATGAACAACCTCGACCCCGACAACGCTGAGCGACCCGAAGACCTTGTCGTCTACGGCGGCACGGGCAAGGCGGCGAGGAGCTGGGAGGCGTACGACGCGATCGTCCGCACCCTCCAGACGTTGCAGGACGACGAGACCCTGCTCGTGCAGTCCGGCAAGCCGGTCGGCGTCATGCGGACCCACCAGTGGGCGCCGCGCGTACTCATCGCCAACTCCAACCTGGTCGGAGACTGGGCCACCTGGGAGGAGTTTCGTAGGCTCGAGCACCTCGGTCTGACGATGTACGGCCAGATGACCGCCAGCTCGTGGATCTACATTGGCACGCAAGGCATCTTGCAGGGCACCTTCGAGACCTTCGCCGCCGTCGCCGACAAGATCTCGACGGACACCGGCGACGGCGGCTCGCTGGCCGGCACGATCACCCTGACCGCCGGACTCGGTGGCATGGGTGGCGCGCAACCACTCGCGGTCACGATGAACGACGGGGTGGCGATCTGTATCGAGTGCGACGACACGCGGATCAACCGCAGGATCGAGCATCGCTACCTCGACGTCCGAGCCGACTCGCTCGACCACGCCGTCGAGCTCGCGGTCGAGGCACGCGACGCCCGGAAGCCGTTGTCGATCGGCGTGCTGGGCAACGCCGCCGACATGGTCCCGGCCCTGCTCGCGCAGGACGCGCCGATCGACATCGTCACCGACCAGACGTCGGCCCACGACCCCCTCTTCTACCTCCCGGCCGGCATCGAGCTGGAGGAGTGGGAGTCCCTGCGCGACAAGGATCCGCAGGGGCTGACCGAGCGGGCCCAGGAGTCGATGGCGCGTCACGTCGAGGCGATGGTCGGTTTCCAGGACAAGGGCGCCGAGGTGTTCGACTACGGCAACTCGATCCGCGACGAGGCCCGCAAGGGCGGCTTCGCACGCGCCTTTGACTTCCCCGGCTTCGTCCCGGCCTACATCCGGCCGCTGTTCTGCGAGGGGAAGGGCCCGTTCCGGTGGGTGGCGCTCTCGGGCGACCCGGCCGATATCGCGGCGACGGACCGCGCCATCCTCGAGCTGTTCCCCGACAACGAGCGGCTGCGGAAGTGGATCACGATGGCCGGGGAGCGGGTCCAGTTCCAGGGTCTGCCGGCGCGGATCTGCTGGCTGGGCTACGGCGAGAGGCACCGCGCCGGCCTGAAGTTCAACGAGATGGTGGCCACCGGCGAGCTGACCGGCCCCATCGCGATCGGTCGCGACCACCTCGACTGCGGATCGGTGGCGTCGCCCTACCGGGAGACGGAGTCGATGATCGACGGCTCCGATGCCATCGCCGACTGGCCCCTGCTCAACGCCCTGGTCAACACGGCCTCAGGCGCCACCTGGGTGTCGATCCACCACGGAGGTGGCGTCGGCATGGGCCGGTCGATCCACGCCGGTCAGGTCACCGTGGCCGACGGCACCGACCTCGCCGCCCAGAAGATCGAGCGGGTCCTGACCAATGACCCCGGCATGGGCGTGATCCGCCACGTCGACGCGGGCTACGACTCGGCAGCGGCGGTGGCGGACGAGCAGGGCGTGCGGATCCCCCTGCAGGAGGGGTGATCCGATGTCGGCGCGGGTGGCCGGGACGAGCTGTGGCACCGGCGGACGGTCGGGCCGTCCCGTGACCGTCCGGTGGTGTCACAGCTCGGTTCTGTCCGTCGTCGCGGTGTCACCGCCTGCTCCACCAGCGGCACCGGCCCGGACGCCGCCGGCCCGGACGACGTCGGGCCCGGCCACGCTCGGCTTCCTGGTCGGCGGCGCCAGGCTCGCCGGCCTGGTTCCGAGCGGCGCGACGGGCCCTGCGACGTTCGCGCCGCGCAGCCACCTCGGTATCAGGGTCGCGGGTCCGGGTCACGACCGGTGGGCCCCCGAGGAGCTGGCGCCGTGCCTCCACGACACGCCTGTTGAAGTCGTCGACGGCACGTCGTACCCCCGCCTCTGTCGCCTCCCGGTCGAGATCGGCCTCCAGTTCGGCATCCTCCTTGCGCAGGCCGAGTGCCGGGGGGAGCACGCCGGTGATCTTCTCGCGCTCGATGAGCCCTTTGACCCACCAGTCCGGGTCGTGCCGGTCGGGCAGGCGGAGCGGCTTGCCGGCACCGGGGAGGTTGTCGAACTCGCCGCGCGCCATGGCTGCCCGGATCTGCCGGTCGACCCACAGGGTCTGCTGCTCGATCCGCTGTCGGGGAGCGTCGTCCTGGTCGAGGTCGTCGTCGGCGGCCGGCGGGGACGGCGGAACGCCGATCGCCAACGTCTCGGCGGCTTCACGCAGCCGGCGCTCCTGCGACCACTCGTCGCGTTCCCGGCTCATCTCGATCACCCCACCGTGCTCGCCCGCGCTGGATGTTTACCAGGGTATGCCGACTTATTGAACCTCCCCATGGCTGGTTCTCCATGGGGAGGTTCAAAGATCCTGCATACCCTGGTAAACCCCCGCTCACCAGGTTCCGCGGTGCACGACCTCGTCGGCAGGACGACGCGCACGTCGGGCGGGCGAGCCCTGCGCGCCGGTGGAGCTCGTGCGGTGCCCGATCGTGATCGCGCCGATCGGGGTGTACGCCGCCGGCACGCCGAACGCCTCGCGCAGCGCGTCGATCCTCTCCGGAGGCACCCCGAAGAAGCACGCGCCGAGCCCCTCGTCGACAGCAGTCTGCAGGATGAGCAGCGACGCCATCCCGGTGTCGATGTCCCAGTAGGGCACCGGCCACCGCGCCTCGTCCCGGTCGGTCCAGCCCTTGTCGTCCTGGGCATAGCGGTCGAGATACACCTCCTTGCACGAGAGGGGTACGACGATCAGCGGCGCCGTCCGCATGCCCGACGACCACGAGTCCGGGCTTGTCTCGTCAGCCGACGTCGTCGCCGCCCAGAATCGGTCCACGTCGGCCGGTTGGTCGAGCACCAGAAAGGCCCAGCCCTGGCTGAACCCCGCGCTCGGCGCCCGGACCGCGTTGTCGAGCAGCCGCTCCACCACGACAGGATCCACCGGCCGGCCCGGGTCGTAGCTGCGGATCATCCGACGACGACGTACCACCTCTTGGAACTCCATGGGAGCGATCATGTCTGACTTCGAGTCGATGTGGCAGGAGCTTTTGCCGGTGGGCCGCTCCGCCACGTCGGGCGGCTACTTCCGCACGCCCTGGACGTCGGCGGAGCGCGAGTGCGTCGCTTGGTTCCACGAGCAGGCGACCGCCCGCGGCCTGTCCGTCGAGGATGACGAGGTGGGCAACACCATTGCCTGGTGGCGGCCGGTCTCGACAGGCTCGACCATCGGGACACGCTCGACGGCGGAGACAGGCTCGACGACCGAACGGGGGGTGCTCACCGGCTCCCACCTGGACTCCGTCCTCGACGGCGGTGCGTTCGACGGTCCGCTCGGCGTGGTGTCGGGCCTCGCCGCGATCGACCTGATCCGGGACCGTGGAGCAAGGCCGACCAAGGCGATCGGCGTCGGGGTCTTCGTCGAGGAGGAGGGGTCGCGGTTCGGGCAGGCCTGCCTGGGCTCACGGCTCGCCACCGAGGCTCTCACGTGGGATCAGGCGACGAGGCTCAGGGACCGCGACGGCGTCTGCCTCGCGGAGGCCCTCGACGTGGGTGGGGGCATCACGGGGCGAGCCCCCAGCAGCCTCGACCTGTCCGGCTCCGTCGACTGCTTCGTGGAGCTGCACGTCGAGCAGGGCCGCGACCTCGTCGACCGAGGTGTGCCGGTCGGTGTGGCGAGTTCGATCTGGCCGCACGGGCGTTACCGATTCGACTTCTCCGGTGAGGCCAACCATGCGGGCACCACCAGGATGGAGGACCGCCGGGACCCGATGCTGACCTTCGCCATGACGGCGTTGGCGGCGAACAGGCAGGCGCGGCTCGCGGGTCAGCGTGCGACGTTCGGCCGCGTCGACGTACGCCCCAACGGCACCAACGCGGTGCCGTCGTCCGTGACCGCCTGGCTGGACACTCGTGCGGAGTCGACAGACCGGCTCGAGCAGCTGCTTGCCGACGTCGAGCGGCAGGCGCAAGACCGGGCCGGGCGCGACGGGACCGGGCTGATCGTGACCGCGGAGTCGGTCTCCGGAGAGGTGGTCTTCGACAGGGAGCTCGCCGAGCGGATCGCCACGCAGGATGACGGCTCGGCCTGGCCGATCATCGCGACGATGGCCGGCCACGACGCGGGAATCCTTTCTGCAGCAGGGATCCCTGCGGCCATGCTGTTCGTCCGCAACCCGACCGGTGTCTCGCACAGCCCGGTCGAGCACGCCGACATGGCCGACTGCCTGGCCGGTGTCGAGGCGCTGGCGGACACGCTCGAGCGGTTGGCCACATGACGGCGTACTGGCTGGAGCGCGCCCTCCTCGACGAGTCCGTCCAGGACTCGGTGCGGGTCGAGATCGAGGACGGTGCATTCACCGAGGTCGAGATCGGTGGCGCATCTGATGGTGCGGAGCGCCTTGCCGGGTTGACGATTCCCGGTTTCGCCAACTGCCACAGCCACGCCTTCCACCGAGCCCTGAGGGGACGGGCGCAACGCGGCGGCGGCACGTTCTGGACCTGGCGC